>JAPJRE010000269.1 GCA_030824725.1 Sphingomonas sp. | reverse complement strand
CTCCAGTTCAGCGCCGCCGCGGAGGAGCTGTGGGGCTATCGCGCGTCCGAAGTCGTCGGTCGCGACTTCTCCATGCTGATCCCCGCCGACGAGGTGGACACCGATCGCGAAGTGCTGCACCGCTTCGTCCAGACCGGCGAGGGGCTGGTCGGCGAAGTGCTGGTCGGCACCGCCCAGACCGCCGACGGCCGGCGCTTCCCCGCCGAGATGCGCGCCGGTGCCGCGCGCAGCGACGGCCACCTGCTGATCACCGTGTTCGTGCGCGACCTCACGGAGCGTGTCGCCACCGAGCAGCGCCTGAGCGAGCTCAGCAACGAGATCGCGCACGTTTCGCGCCAGAGCGCGATGAGCGAGATGGCGGCCGATCTGGCGCACGAGCTCAACCAGCCGCTGAGCGCCACCGGCAACTTCCTCGCCGCCGCGCGGATGCTGATCGAGCGCGGCGAAGGCGGCCCGCGGGTCACCGATCTGCTCCGCATGGGCTCCGAGCAGACCCAGCGCGCCGGCGAGATCATCCGGCGCCTGCGCGCCTTCGTCGCCCGCGGCGAAGTCGAGATGCGGGTGGAATCGGTGGAGCGCACGGTGCGCGACGCAGTGGAGCTCGTGCTGGTCGGCACCGGCCATTTCAACCTGCGGGTGAGCTTCCAGCTGGACCCCGCCGCGCGCTTCATCCTCGCCGACCGCATCCAGGTGCAGCAAGTTCTCGTCAACCTGCTGCGCAATGCGGTGCAGGCATTGAAGCTAGTCGATCCCGATGATCGACTGATCACCATAACATCCGAGAAGCTGCCGGACCAAATGATTGCGATCACGGTCACCGATAGTGGCCCAGGCCTTCCCGAACATGTTCTGGAGACACTTTTTTCGCGGTTCAGCACGACAAAGGGAGGTGCAGGCGGAATGGGGATTGGACTTTCGATCAGCAAACGCATTATCGAAGGCCATGGGGGGATGCTGAGTGCGGAAAACGCGCCCGGGGGCGGCGCGTCGTTCCGATTTACCTTGCCCGGTATCGAAGAAGGTGAAGAATAATGACCCGAACGATCTATATCGTCGACGATGACGATGCCGTCCGCGCTTCGCTGCACAGCCTGCTCTCGGTCCGTCCGGACCTGATCGTCCGCGGCTATCGCTCCGGCGACGCGTTTCTCGAACAGGAAGGCGACCTCGATCCCGGCGTGGTGCTGCTCGACTTCCACATGCCCGGTTCGAGCGGGCTGGACGTGCTGCTGAAGCTCGATCGCGCGCCGAGGTTCGTGCCGATCGTTCTCACCGGGCAGGGAAATGTCGGGCTGGCGGTGCAGGCGATGAAGGCCGGCGCGCTTGATTTCATCGAGAAGCCGTATGAAGCCGAGTTCCTGCTCAAGGTGATCGACCAGGCCTTTTCCAAGCTGGAAGAGGATGGCGAGGCCGCGGCGCGCACGGCGACCGCGGAGAGCAAGATCGCCAAGCTCTCGCCGCGCGAAACCGATGTGCTGAAGGGCCTGATCGAAGGTCGCTCGAACAAGATTATCGCCTATGAGCTGGATATCAGCCCGCGCACGGTGGAAATCTATCAGGCCAATCTGATGGAGAAGCTGGAAGTGCGCAGCCTGTCCGAAGCGCTGCGCATCGCCTTTGCCGCGGGACTGTTTCCCAAGGGGTGACTTACTGCGCCGCGCCGCCGTTGCGCAGCAATGCGGCAATGGCGGCGGCGGGTTCCTCGGCCGTGACATGGTACAGATGCGGCGCCGACACGTCCCCCGCCTCCCCCATGATGATCAGGCGGTACCACAGCGGGTCTGCCGCCAGCGCGGCTAGGCCGCCGGGATGCTCGCCGGTGGCCGCACCGTCGGCGACCAGCACGGGCGCGGTGCCGCCCAGACGCGCGATCCTGCCTGCATCCACCTGGTCCATGCTCACCACGTCGATGCCGGAAAGGGCCAGACGCGCGGCGAGCATGCTGCGAAGGCCTGCCTCGCGCACCATCAGGATCACCAGCATATTCAGGACCATCGGCCTCTAGCCTTGTTGCGCAACCGTGCGATCATATTCCGGAACGGAGGCGATGGCCACTAGGTATCGCTTTGGTCCGATGGCGGGGATCAGAACTTGAACACGATGTCCGCATAGGCATAGCGCGCGTCGCCGTTGCGCGGCGCATTTGGCGCGGTCCGCAGGAAGCGGTCCTTGACGAGATAGGCCGCACCCAGTTCCGCCCGCAGCCGATCGGGGATCAGCGAACGGCGCACGCGCACTTCCATCTCGGTGCCGGCATGGCGGCCCGAAGCGCCGGTCTTGTCGCGGACGCTGGTGAACGCGAAGGCATCGGTGCGATCGGCGAGCCACAGCCCGCGAACCGCCGCCATCAGGTCCAGCCGCTTGGAAGGCTTAGCCTCCAGCCGCACGCCCGGCGAGACGAGATTGGCGAGCCCTACCGGACCGAACAGCGACGCAGGACCATAGTCCGCCCGCCGCGCGCCATAGAGCGAGTCGAACCGCCCGTACTTCGGATCGGCGCCGTCGGCGCTGGCATAATCGAAGAAGGCGGAGATGCGCGGCGCCCAGCCCCGGGCGATCGTGTAGCCGCCCTCGACATGGACGAAGCCCGCCCGCACGTCGAGATCGGTGCGGTCGGTCACGGCATTGGTGACTCGTGCCTGGCCGCGCTGGAGCGCCGCTTCCGCCTCGAGGTCGAGCTTGCCCTTCGCAGGCGCGCGGCGGAGGCGAAGACCGAATGTCACGAGCCGGCGATTGCGGGTCTGATAGCCCGGGCGATCCTGTTCGGCGAGGCGATAGACATAGCCGCCCACACTAACCTTGCGCCCTACACTCGCGATGTTGCCGTCGGCGCCGTAGAACACCGTGCCGCTGTCGACATGATCGAGTTCCACCTCGTTGTCGAAGATGCCTTCCGGTGTAGTCGGCAGCGCGGTGATCGGGTGGGTCCAAAACAGGACCAACTCGTCCTTCTTCTTGGTGCGATACTCGACCCGTCCCCCGAGATAGGAGGGGAAGGTGTTGCCGAAGTCGGCGCGCGCGACGAGGCGCTGGGCGCCGAAGGTCATCGTGAAGCGGCCGGCGGTCGCGGTCAACGTGTCCTTCTTGCCGAAGACGGTGTGGAACTTGTAGCTGGCAAAGGCCTGGAGCGGCTCGATCGTGTTCACGTCGCTGGCCTTGACCGAGCTGTTGTGCCCCTCGCCATAGCCCCGCGCGTCGAGCAGTTCGCCGGTCAGGTTCAGATCGCCCCAGTCGAGCTTCGCCTCGACCAGCGTGCGCAGCGACACGAAACCGGTGCTGTCGTCCAGCTTGGGCCGGAACTGGCCGTCAATGCCTTCGGCGCGGGCCCGGATGCTGCCCTCGATGCGCAGTTTGGGACCTGCCGGTGCCGGCGCCGCCGGCTTGGTCTGCGCGTTGGCGGTCCCGGAGACCAGGAGCAGCGCGAAGCCGATGTTCCGCCACGATTTCCCACAATGCTTCATGCCGTACACGCGCCTGCTCGGTTCACCCTTTGTTGCTGGCCTTATAGGAAGGAAGGGCCGACCCGGGTGGCATGGTGTCCGGTATGCCGGAATTTCCGAAAGATCCGTCGCGTCCATCCGTAATCGCCACAGACCGGCCGCGGCACAAACCCACCTATAATGTCTTGCACGTCGCAACCGCGGCGCAATGAACGCTCCGGCGCAAGATCGGGGCTTGCGGGTGGAACTTCACATGTTCGCATTTCTCGACGATTGGCCCCTCACCAAGAAGATGCTGGCGGCCTTCAGTTTCCTTGGCTTGCTGCTGGTAGGCCTGGCGATCAACGGCTGGTTTTCGAACCGCGAGCTCACCGGCATCGCGCGCAAGCATGTCGAAGTCAGCGTCGCCGGCATGTCGAATGTCACCGACGTGATCAGCGACATCAAGGAAATGCGCATCATCGTCTACAGCCATTTCAACGCACTTTCGGACGAGGAACGGGCCAAGCTGCAGAAGCGCCTCGATACCGCCTCGGAAGAGCTGGACAAGGATCTCAAGGCACTTGCCGCGGTGGCCGATCCGGCCATGGCCAGTGACATCGCCAAGATGACCACCATCAAGGGCCAGCTCGACGACATCAACCGCCGCATCTTCGAGGCAGATGTCGTCAGCAAGGACGCCGGGCTCAAGCTGATCAAGACCGAAGGCAAGGAGCGCTCGCACGACGCGCTCGACCAGGCGCAGAAGATCCTCGATGCGCTGCGCAAGGCTTCCGAGGAAGCCAATGCGCGCGGCAACGCCTCGTCGATGACCGCGCTGATCATGACGATCGGCCTGTCGCTGCTGTCCCTCGTCGCACTCGGCATCGTGTGGCTGGCGATCAACCGCACCATCGCCCAGCCGATGGCGCGCCTGGCCCGCATCACCAAGACGCTCGCCGAAGGGGGCACGGCAACGGTGCCGAGCCTCAAGCGCGGCGACGAGCTGGGCGAGATCGCCCGCGCGGTCGAGCAGTTCCGTCTCTCCGCCGCCGAGCGTGCGCAGATCGATGCGCGCGCCGCCGCCGAGCAGCAGATCGTGACGAACACCGTTCGCGAGAGCCTCGTCCGCGTCGCGCAGGGGGATCTCACCGCCGATATCACCGCGGATTTCCCGCCGGCCTATGGCGAGCTGAAGTCGAACCTCAACGAGGCGCTGGCCGCGCTGCGCGAGCTGATCGGCTCGGTAATGGAATCGACGCATCGCATCCGCACCGGATCGAGCGAGATCGCCACGGCGAGCGAGGACCTCGCCCGCCGGACGGAGGCCAACGCCGCCGCCCTCGAGCAGACCGCCGCCGCGGTCACCCAGATGGACCAGCGCCTGAAGGCGACCGCCACCGCCGCCAACAGCACGGTGCAGCGCGCGGACCAGACGATTGGCGTCGTCTCGTCCGGCCGCAGCACCGCCGACGAAGCCGTGCAGGCGATGACTCGTGTTTCGGAAAGCGCCAAGGGCATCGACAGCGTCATCGAAGGCCTCGACAAGATCGCCTTCCAGACGCGCGTTCTCGCGATGAACGCCGCCGTGGAAGCCGGTCGTGCGGGTGAAGCGGGGCGCGGCTTTGCGGTCGTCGCCGACCTCGTCTCCGCCCTGGCGATGCGCGCCGAAGAGGAAGCCGGCCGCGCCCGCGACCAGCTCACCGCCACCCAGGCCGATATCGTCACCGCGGTCGGCATGGTCGAGAAGGTGGACGGCGCGCTTTCCAACATCTCCAGCGATGTCGGCGAAGTGCATCAACTGCTCGGGCGCATCGCCACCGACAATCAGGCCCAGTCCTCCGCGATCTCCGAGATCTCGCAGACGATCGGCACGATGGACCAGTCGACCCAGCAGAACGCGGCGATGGTCGAGCAGACCTCGGCGGCGGCGCGCAACCTCACCTCGGAAGTTGCCGCGCTGGCCGACCAAGCGGAGCGCTTCAACACCGGCAATGCCGGAGGCGGCAGGCCCGCCGCGGCGCCGCGCGCGAAGAGCAAGGCCAAGCCCTCGGGCGGCGGCTATGTCTCGCCGGTCAAGCCCATGGCCGTGCCGGTGGCCACGGCTGCCGCGGCCGGGGACGACTGGACGTCGTTCTGATCGCCTGAGGCTGATCCAGAAGGAAAGAAACGGGCGCCCGGCCATGCCGCGGCGCCCGTTTTCGTGTCGTCACCCGCGCCATCGCAGGAAAGTCGCAGGCTGCTGCGGGAATGGCAGGTTCGGCGTTCTCGGCCTCCGCAGCTGGAGGATGTCGCCCGATCCCGGATGCGGGCGTGGCGCCGCCCGTTCCGCCGCGCACCGGACCCGCCAACCCGCCTGCACAACCGCGCGCCCCCCCGC
>JAPJRE010000268.1 GCA_030824725.1 Sphingomonas sp. | reverse complement strand
GTCCGGGATCGCTCCAGCTATGCGTTCGCGGTGGTGTCGGTCGCGGGCGGGCTGGGGCTCGCCGAGGGGCGGGTCCGCGAAGCCCGGATCGCACTCGGCGGCGTTGCCGCCAAGCCATGGCGGGCACGGCGAGCCGAGGCGGCGCTGATCGGCCTCGCGCCGACCCCCGAGGCGCTCCTGGCCGCGATCCGCGAGGAACTGGCCGACGCCCGGCCGCTGTCCGGCAATGGCTTCAAGATCGGCCTCGTCGAACGCACGGTGGTCGCCGTCCTGACCACCCTTGCAGGAGCGCGCGCATGACCAAGCTGCAGAATGCGATCATCGGCGGCGTGCGCGCCGTCCTCGGCCAGGTGCCGGCAAGCTGGCTGCCCGGCGGCACGCCCGATCCGCTGATCGACAAGCGCGTGGCGCTCGGCGGGCAGCAGTCGCGGATCGACGGGCCCGACAAGGTGCGCGGGGCGGCACGCTTCGCCGCCGAAGTAGCGATGGAGGACCTGCTCTACGCCGCCTTCGTCCATTCGACGATCGCGCGCGGTCGGATCGCGGATCTGGACGTGTCGGATGCGGAAGCAGCGCCCGGCGTCGCGCTGGTCATGACCTATCGCAATGCGCCCAGGATCGGCGTGCCGCCGCCGATCGGGCTGACCAATCTCAAGGCGGCGGGCAATCACACGCTGCCCATCCTGCAGGATCCCGAGATCCACTGGAACGGGCAGGTTGTCGCGGTGGTGCTCGCGGAGACGCGCGAGCAGGCCGATCATGCCGCCAGCCTGGTCCGCGTGCGCTACGATGCCGCGCCGGCCCGGACGCGCTTCGAGGAGGGCAAGACCAGCGCAAGCATGCCGGAGTCGATCCTCGTCGAGCGCAACCGCCTCGACAAGGGCAATGCCGGCCAGAAGTTCGCGCAGGCGGCGGTCACGATCGACGGCGTGTATACGACGCCTTGGGAGAGCCATGCCCCAATCGAGCCGCATGCTGCGACGATCGCGTGGCGTGACGGCAAGCTGATCGTGCACGACGCGACCCAGATGATCCACGCCACCGCAGGCTCGCTCGCCAAGGTGTTCGGGCTGAAGGCGGAGGATGTCCATGTCAGCTCGCCCTATGTCGGCGGCGGGTTCGGCGCAAAGGCGCTGTGGGATCACCAGATCCTCGGCGTGGCGGCGGCGAAGCTCGCGGGGCGCCCGGTGCGGGTCGCGCTGTCCCGCGCGAGCATGCACCGGCTGATCGGCGGGCGCACCCGGACCGAGCAGCGCGTGGCGCTGGCGGCCGATGCGGACGGCAAACTCACCGCGCTGCTGCACCATGGCTATGGCGTGAAGCCGCGGCACAGCGTCTGCGACGAAGGGTTCAGCCTCACCGGCCGCTCGCTCTATGCCTGCGAGAGCTTCGACATCGTCCAGCACAATGTCGAGCTGGACCTGCTGGCGAACAGTTTCATGCGCGGCCCGGGCGAGACGCCGGGCACCTTCGCGATCGAGTGCGCGATGGACGAACTGGCCCATGCGCTCGGCATGGATCCCATCGAATTGCGGCGCCGCAACGCCGCGACCTGCGATCCGGTGAGCGGGGCGCCCCATTCGCAGAGCGCGATGATGGAGGCCTATGACCTGGGCGCGGCGCGGATCGGCTGGCACCGGCGCGCGCCGCGGCCCTGCACCCGGCGCGACGGCGAGTGGTGGATCGGCATAGGCTGCGCCACCGGCACCTTTCCCTTCACCCGCATGCCCGGCACCTCCGCCCGGATCACCCTTGACGCAAATGGCGACGCCCATGTCGCCAGCGCCGCGCAGGAAATGGGGATGGGTACCGCGACGGTCCAGCGCCAGCATGCCGCCGATCGGCTGGGCCTGCCGCTCGAGCGCGTCACGGTGGCGATCGGGGATTCGCGCCTGCCTTTCGCCAGCTTTGCCGGCGGATCGTCGCAGACCGCGTCGCTGGCGGCGGCGATCAGCGCGGCGAGCGGAAAGCTCGCGATCCAGCTGATGCGGCTGGCGGGCAACGACACGCCGCTGGCCGGCCTCAAGCCGAACGAGATCGAGTTCGCCGAAGGCGGCCTGCGCAGCGTCGAGGATCCCGCGCGCCACGAGAGCTTTGCCTCGATCCTGCGTCGGGCAGGGCGAGGCGAACTGAGCGCGATCGGCGAAAGCGGTGCGCCGCTCGAGGTGCTGAAATATTCGATGCACAGCACCTCGGCGATCTTCTGCGAGCTGCGCGTCAGCGAGGTCACCGGTGAGATCCGCGTCGATCGGCTGGTCGGCGCGTTCGACTGCGGCCGGATCCTCAACGCCAAGACCGCGGCCAGCCAGTTCAAGGGCGGGATGATCATGGGCCTGGGCATGGCGCTGACCGAGGAGACGCTGCTCGACGAGCGGACCGGCCGCATCATGAGCACGTCGCTCGCCGACTATCACGTGCCCGTGCATCTCGACGTGCCCGACATCGACGTGCTATGGACCGACATCCCCGATCCCCGCACCCCGCTCGGCGCGCGCGGGATCGGCGAGATCGGCACGACCGGCGTGGCGGCGGCGGTCGCCAATGCGGTGTTCAACGCGACGGGCAAGCGGGTCCGGGACCTGCCGCTTACGCTCGACAAGCTGTTCTAGCCTGTGGATCGGCGCGGTCCCGCCGATCCGGGGGAGGTCCGTCAAGCACCCCGAGCAGATCTCGCCAAGCGGGTATCGATGGACCAGGCGACTGCCCCGTTCATGGCGATGTGCAGCGCGACGACGCCGAGGATAATCGGATATTCGATGCCCCGATCGATCCAGGGATAGGTCGGCCCCAGCGCAAGGCAGATCGCCACCATCTGGACCGCGAGCATCGGCGCGAACAGTCGCGTCGCGAAGCCGATGGCGATCGCCAACCCGCCAGAGCTTTCGAGCAGCGCCACGAACAATGCAAGTTGCGGCGCGAAGGGCAGGCCCAGCACATTCTCGATCAGGTTGACCGAACCCGCCATGGGATCGGCCATGGAGCCATGCGCGCTGCCGGTCAGCTTCGGCAAGCCGTGGGTCATGATGGTGATGCCGAAGGTCGTCCGGAGCAGAACATAGCTGGCCACGCGCCCGCGGGCGTAAAAACCTTCGGGGGCGGGGGAGAGCGAAGGAGGTGCATGTGTCGTCGCGCGGAAGGATGGGGCCGGCATGTCCAACTCCTTTACATGTTTCATAGGCGACAACAGTATCGTTGGAGCTTCCGCGCTCAAGTAGCAGGAGCTGAATTCACCATTCCAAACCTGGCAACAATTCCAGCTTGATGTGCTACAGCTACCGGCGCATCCGAGGACGCATGGATCGCTTCGACACCATGCGGCTCTTCGTCCGGATCGTGGAACGCGGAAATTTCGCAGGCGCGGCGAGAGACCTGGGGTTTCCCCGCGCCACGGTCACGCGCGCCATCCAGCAACTGGAAGGGCATCTCGGCACACGGCTGCTCGAGCGCACGACCCGCGCTGTCCGGCCGACGGACGACGGCATTGGCTACTATGGGCGATGCGTCCAGCTTCTGGCAGACCTCGACGAGATCGAAAGTGGATTTCGGCCATCCGAACCCAAGGGGCCGTTGTGCGTCGACATGCAGGGCACGCTCGCGCGGTTCTTCGTGCTGCCGGCGCTCCCCGACTTCCTGCGCCAGCATCCAGCGATCGAGCTCCGGCTGAGCGAGACCGATCGCATGGTGGATCTGGTCGAGGAAGGCATCGACTGCGTGCTGCGGGCGGGGGTCCTGCCCGACTCCTCCCTCGTGGGCCGAAAGGTGGCGGACGCCGAGCAGGCGACCTTGGCGAGCCCCGGCTATCTCGACCGTTTCGGCATGCCGTCGGCGCTGGAGGACCTTCCCAGGCATCGGATGGTCGCCTACGCCGCGTCCGCCTCCGGACAGCCGTACGCGCTCGACTTCATCGTCGACGGAGGGACGCGAGAGGTGCTGCTGCCGTTCGACGTCACCGTTCGCGGGGCCGAGCTCTACACGGCGGCGGGCGTTGCCGGTCTCGGACTGATTCAGGTTCCGCGCTATCGCGTGCAGCACCAGATCGATGCGGGCGCGCTGGTTCCTGTCCTCGCGCAGTTTCCGCCGCCGCCTATGCCGATATCGGTGCTGCACCCCGGCCACCGCACCGTATCGCCGCGGACCAGGGTGTTCGCCGACTGGCTGGTCGCCTTGTTCGAGCGACTTCAGGCAGAGGGGCGGCTGTAAGCCGCCTCTGGTCCCGTCCTGCGAACGAGCAATGCAGGAAGCGGCTCAAGCGAACCGCACGCCCGCGAGCCTGCACGACTCCTCCCACAGGCGTGCCGCCGCAGCCCCGTCGAGCGTCCGGGCAGGAGGCTTTTCGAGCGTGGGATAGCCGCGCGTGCCGCCCAGGGCGTGGGGGCCGTAATAGCCGCCGTCCTGCGCGCAGGGATCGGTGGCGGCAAAGAGCGTCGGCAGTGCGCCCTGCCAGGCGGGCTGGAACAGGAAGGGCAGGAAGCGCCGTAGCCGCCCGGAGACGCTGTGCGGACCCGCGCCGTTCGCGATCAGGTCCGTGCGCGTGATGCCGGGATGCGCCGCCATGCTGGCAATGCCCCAGCCGTGCCAATGGCTTTGCCGGCTGAGCTCCAGCGCGAACAAGAGGCAGGCCAGCTTGGACTGGCTGTAGACCGGCATCGGCCGATAGCTGTGCTCGGCGTGCAGGTCCTCGAAAGCGATCGCGCCGCCGCGTGCGGCGACGCTGCTCAGTGTCACCACCCGCGGCTGCATTCCCCGCTTGAGCAGCGGCAGCAGCCGGGCGGTCAGCGCGAAATGACCGAGATAATTGGTGCCGAACTGCAGTTCGAAGCCGTCGCTGGTCTCCAGCCGCGCCGGCGGTGCCATGACCGCGGCGTTGTTGATCAGGAGGTCCAGCCCCTCCTGCCGGTCCGCCAGGCGCTCGGCGAACCGCGCGACCGATTCCAGGCTGGCGAGGTCGAGAAGTTCGAACCGTACCGTCGCGCCCGGGGCCGCCGCGTGCACGGCGGCAACCGCCTGCGCGCCCTTGTCGGGATTACGGCCGGCGATCACCACCGCGGCGCCCGCGCCGGCGAGCGCCCGGGCGTCCTCCAGGGCCAGGCCCCCGGTGCCGGTGACGACGGCCGAGCGGCCATGCTGCGGAGGGATGTCGGCGGCGGTCCAGCGATTCATGTCTGTTCTCGGATCGAGTGCAACTGCCGCCGGGATAGCGGGACGCCCGGCGCCCCGCTTGCCCGAAGCCACAGAAAACCTGTCCGATCCTCGCTTTCGTGGCGGAGCTTGCGCTACCGCCTGGTGACCGCCGCCATCAGCGCCTTGCGCTCCAGCACGTCGCGCTTCGGTGCGATGCCAAAGGTGCGGCTATATTCGCGCGTGAACTGCGACGTGCTTTCATAGCCGACCTGATAGGCCGCCGCGGTCACGTTCGCCGCATTGTCCAGCATCAGCCGGCGCGCCTCCATCAGCCGCAGTTGCTTCTGGAACTGGATCGGCGTCATCAGCGTCAGCGTCTTGAAATGCTGGTGGAAGGACGAGGGGCTCATGCCCGCGGCCTCCGCGAGATCCTCGATCCGCAACTTCTCGGCGAAGCGTTCGCGCAGCAGCCGGATCGCGCGGGTGATCCGCTCGAGATGCGTGTCGGCGATGAGCTGCTTGCAGATCTCCCCGCCCAGCGGCCCGGTCAGCAGCCAGTAATAGACCTCGCGCATCAACGAGGGGAAGAGGATCGGCACCGCCTCGGGCGTCTTGGTCAGCCGCAGCATGCGGACTAGGCAATCGGCGAGCGAGTCGGTCACCCGCATCACGAAGATGCTGGG
>JAPJRE010000267.1 GCA_030824725.1 Sphingomonas sp. | reverse complement strand
GGCTACGGCGACGGCTACGGCTACGGCTCCGGCTCCGGCTCCGGAAATGGGGCAAGCTACGCATGAACGCTTGCTCGCCGTTCGTCGCCCTAGGATCGGAGGGGCGCCTCGCCCCTCCGATCAACGGGGCCTCCAAGCGCCATCCGGTTCGCTTGCAACGCACGCGGCGAAAGGCATCCTTCACGCCTGCCGGCGCCGTCTATGTCGGCCGCCCTACGATCTGGGGGAACCCGTTCAGCGATCGGCCGAAGATCGGCCACGCGCGCAGCGTTATCCTATATCGCAGCTGGCTGGACGGCGAGCTGAGCCCACGCGTGCTGCGCGCCGCTGCGTTCGACGAGCCCGAAATCAACGGCCTGTATCGCTGGCGCCGCAGGCTGCTCGCCTGCCTGCACCAGCTGCGCGGGCGCGACCTGCAGTGCTGGTGCCCCCTCACTTCAGCATGGTGCCACGCCGACACGCTGCTTCGGCTGGCCAATGGCCGGGAGCTTTTCCAATGATCCCCTATTCCTCCCTGGAAGACATGGCGGCCTGGGCCCGCGCGAAGATGCAGCGCGCTCCCGATTTCGTCATCGGCCAGCCCGCCTATCTCCGCCGCTGGTGGATCGTCCCGCGCAACGAGTTGCAGAACGTCTATCTGCACGAGATCCTGCGCGATGACGACGATCGCGCGCTGCACGATCACCCGTGGTGGAACACGTCCTTTCTGCTGATCGGCCGCTATCGGGAGATCACCCCGCACGGCACGTTCATCCGCAATGCGGGCGAGATCGTCCACCGCGAGGCCAGCGCCCTGCATCGGCTGGAGCTGATCGACGGCGAGCCGTGCGTGTCGCTGTTCTTCACCGGCCCCAAGGTCCGCGAATGGGGTTTCGAATGCTCCAAGGGCTGGGTCCATTGGCGCGACTTCACCGGCGGCGAGAATGGCGAGCTGATCGGCCGAGGCTGCGGCGAGCATGACATGGCGGAGGCGGCGGCATGATCCCGTGGCCCTCCTTCGCGGCGATCGTCGCGGCGATCCGCTCGCACACCCCGCTGGAACTGGTCCTGATCGCGATCTTCCTCGCGGCATCGGTGGCGTCGATCGTCGGCATGATCTGGTTCGCTCAGACCCATCGCGGGCGCTGCATCCGCTGCGGCAAGCGCATCAGGCCGGATCAGGTCGAGTGCGCGGAATGCGGCGGCGATCGGTGGTGGCCGGCCGCAGGCAAGGATCCGGAATGACATGGCTCTTCGTACCCTCAGTGTCTGCGCGGGAGTCGGAGGCCTCGACCTCGGCGTCCGCATCGCTCGACCGGAAGCGCTGGCGCAGCTGCTGGCGATCGAGCCGCCCGAGCAACTCCCGCTGTTGTGAGGGCAGCATGAACCGCACTGACGAGATAGCCCGCGATTGGCCCACCCTCGCGCAGGAGGCCGCGCGCATGCACGCCGCCCGCCAGCGCTACGCCGATAAGCTGGCCCAGGCCGGCGATCCGCGCGCCGCCGAGGAAGCCGATCGCGCCCGCGTGATGGGTGCGCTGGCCGCGATGTGGGCCGCGGTGGTCGCGCGCGAGCCTGAGCCCGATCTGCAGGCCAGCCATGCGGAGATCCGCCAGGATCTCGCCGGCATCCGCGATACGCTGGCGCAGCGCGCCGCCGCCGCGCCGGACGAGGCGAACGCCCTGCAGCTGGCCCGCATCAAGGCGCTGATCGATCATCACGATCCGTGGTGGCCGGGCTGCGATCGGCCGCACATCCTGTTCCTGCACCATGTGAATCTGGCCGCGCGCGCCCGCTGGCCGCGCCCCGAGCAGCCGCACACCGCATCATCCACCACCGAGGGAGGCCCCCATGTAGACCGCAGCGCGGAGCGCGCAGCCTTGCGACAGGAGGCGGCGCGCATGCCTCGCGCCGTCTCCACCACGCCCCAACCCAAGCAAGCGGGATTGTTCTGATGCCGAAGCCAACCAAGGGCACGGTGGTGCCGAACCCGTTCCAGCCCGTGATGATCGATACCGTCGACCGCGAGGCGCTGTACGGCGGCCTGATCTCCGCCGGCCATACCGTCGAATATGCCCGCGTGCAGGCGGATACCCTGCCGTCGACCGACGGCGCGCTGCAGATGCTGGCCCGCCACCGGCTGCAGGCTGCTACTGCAGTGAGGGGTGAGATCCAGAAGCTGCGGGTGGCGCTGGTAAGGCTTGAGGCCGCGAATGATCTGGTTGCAGCCAAAACAACCAGGGAGCGGTATTGCACTGATCTGAGCGAGGTGCAGGATGCCCTGCTTAGGCTGGACGATGCCCGTTCCGAAGCCCGCGCCGCCCTATCCACTTCCTCTAAGGTAAGCACCTCCGACCACATCGGCGCAGCGTTTCTCGACGCCCCTGGAGCTTTCGAGGCTACCGAGCCTGCTGCCGGTAAGGTCGATGTCGCTCAATGGGCGCGGGAAATCATTGAACGCGTTGATGGATGGGGTTTCTTGAACCGAGCAGAGTTCGAGAACGCGCTCTTTATGGGCGATTTCGTCCAGAAAGTCGTCATGGCGGCGCACGACAAGGCCATGCACGAAGCCGCCGCGATCGCCATGAACCACGAAACCTTCGACCGTGACGTGGCAATCTCCGCCAATCAGGCGCGAACCGCAGTCGACATCAGCGCGGCGATATACGCTCGCATCGCGTCGCCCATCTGCCCGCTTCATGCCTACGGTGAACCTGCTTGCGGCCATTGCGGGTGGGAGCCCGTCGCCACGAGCGGCTATGCCGAGGTTCTGGATACGGGAGGCGGGCAATGACCGACTGCAAGCATTGCCGTAACGGCTTCTTCGACGGCAATCGGTTCGGCGTCGATGTCGAGTGCGTCAATGGCGTCCTGATCGATATCGACGAGGCGCACGAAGGCATCTCGCCTAACACTGTGCGCCAGGTGGCCCCATGCCATCCATGCTGGGAGAAGCAGAAGTCCGACCCGGATGGCGAGACTTGGTACAACGATAGCATCGAGCGCTTGGAAGCATGGAGGGCAGAATGACCAACCTTCCCGCCATCCGCGCTGCGGTTCGCCCCGCGCGCTATGAAACCGGAGCAGACCCCGAGAGCCGCGCCAAGATCTTGGCCGCAGTGGAGACGTTCCCGGAGAGCCAGCGGCTTGCGGCGGCGTGCATGTTCACGCTGGTAGCACTTCGCGGCATGCGGAGTGCGGCCCCGGGCCCCGCCCAGCGGAAGATGTGCCAAGAACATATCGACATTCTTCTGCCGCTGATCCCCGCAGAGGTGCGGAGTATGTTCCCCGCCGATGTGCAGGACGATGCCTAAGCCGCCCGCCCCACCCTTGTTACAAGGGTACTCTCCGCGCGTCAGCAACCGCATGCCTGGGCAACAGGCGGGCGGGTGGCCACCGCGCGAGTGCCCCGAGTGCCGCAAGCTGTTCGAGCCCAATCGGGCCAATCAGCTCTTCTGCACCAGCCAGCACAATGCCGATTGGAACAACCGGGCCACGGCGCGCGGCCGGGTGCTGGTGCCCTTCTCGATCGTCGCCGGCATCAGCCGCAACGGCACCCGCGGCACGCCCGAGGCGCGCGAGGTGGGCCGCACGGCCTCCCGCCGGCACCACGCCTTGATCCAGCAATACCGCGACGAAGATCGCGCCGCCGGCCGCATGGAGTGGACGGAATACATGGCCCACCGCATCCGCCTGGGGATCGACAACCGATGAAAGCCGAGGACATTCTTCGCGTTTTGGCCGAGACGTGCGACAGGTCGATGATCTGGGCTAGCGAGCTGGCACTGTCTAGCGGCGCCCGCCGGTGCGACTTCTGGACCCTCGCACCGTGCCAGTCGAAGGGCTACGCGGCCACCGCCTACGAGATCAAGGTATCTCGCGCCGACTATCGCAGGGACACACCCACGAAACAGCGCGAGGCGCGGCTGTTCAGCGATCGCTTCTATTACGCCACGCCGCCGGGGCTGCTGAAGCCGGACGATGTTCCGGATTGGGCCGGTCTGGTGGAGATATTCCCGGATGCGGAGCGCCATGCCCGCAAGAAGATCGTCGTGCAGGCGCCGCTGCGCGACAAGGACGCGCCGAGCTGGGAGCTTGTCGTCTCGCTGCTGCGCTGCAGCGGCACCATCGAGCGCGATAGCGACGTCATCCGGGAACAGCGCAACGCCTATCGTCGCATGCTCACCACCGCCGCCGATCGGCTGAAAGAGGCCGGGAAGTCGCCGTGGGAATTCGGCATCCACCTATGACCGCCCAGACCAGCAATCGCCGCGCACGCTGGGCACGGCGTGAGAAGATCGCCGAAGCGGTGGAGATCGCGCGCGAGCTGGGCCTTGACGTTGCCGGCTTCCAGATCTCTCCTGACGGCTCGGTCAGCGTGTTCGAATCGCGAGCCACGCCCACCCCGGTGCCCGGCGTCGCCAGCAGCGACTTCGATCGTTTCGAGGCCCAGCTATGAGTGTTCAGTTCATCAAGTCGGCCCGGCCGGGCAAGCCCGTCACCTGGTACATCTACGCCTATCGCGGCGGGCCGCTGATCCGGAAGGTGGCAGGGCCGAAGAAACCGAAGCTGACGCCGGCGGACCTGGTCGCGATCGGCGCGGCGATCGCCGAAACCTCGAAGATCAATCCGCTGATCCTGCGCGCGCCGCTGCGCGAATGGTGCCCGGCCGATCCGAACAGGAAGGGCAGCCCCGAATGGGAAGCCCTTTCGGAAAACACCAAGCGGGTCTGGCGCAGCCATGTCGATGCGATCGAGGCGCGCTGGGGTGACAAGCCCATCGGCGTATGGAGCGATCCGCGCATGGTCGCGAAGGTGGTGAAGTGGCGCGACGAACGCGCCGCCACGCCGCGCACCGCCGATATCGGCGTTACGGTGCTGTCGCACCTGCTCGAATTCATGCGCCTGCGCGGCAGGATCACCATGAACGTCGCCCGCGATGTGCCCACGCTCTACAGCGGCGCCGATCGTGCGGAGATCATCTGGACCCAGGACGATATCGCCCGATTCGAGGCGGTCGCTGCCGAACGCAACCGCCATGGCCTGATCGACGGCCTGCGGCTTGCGGCGGTCACCGGGCTGCGCCGCGAGGATCTGGTTACGCTCACCTGGTCGCAGGTGGGCGAATTCGCGATCGTGAAGAAGGCGCTGAAGGTAAGCCGTCGCAAGCGGCGCCGCGTCGTGATCCCGCAGACCCCGCAGCTGGAGGCGGTGCTTGCCGATCTGCGCCAGCGCCGCCGGGCCGAAGGCGTCGACACGGTGCTGGTTACCCACCTGGGCAAGCCATGGACGGCCAACGGCTTCGGCGTCAGCTTCAGCGCGATGAAGAAGGAAGCGGGAATCGTCCATGTGGACGAGGACGGCAACGAACGGCCGAAGCACCTGCACGACGTGCGCGGCACCTTCTGCACGATGCTGCTGACCGAATGGGGCACCACGGACGAGGAAGCGGCCGATATCATGGGCTGGTCGCCCACGCGCGTGGCGCGAATCCGCAAGGTCTATGTTGACCACCTCCGCGTCGTTGTGGCACTGGGCGAACGCATCGCTGCAAAACAGTTTGCAAAACAATCTGGCAGCGTCGCTTGAAACTGAGACAAATCAGTATCTTGCGGGTATAGCACAATGGTAGTGCAGCAGCCTTCCAAGCTGAATACGCGGGTTCGATTCCCGCTACCCGCTCCATTTTCCGATTCCAGGAAATCCCAGCCCCTTTTGTAAACTGCAGACTTCTGCAGTATTTTTCGGGCTGTCTGGTTCGTGATCGCTTGTTCCGCCCCGTCAAAGCGCAAAGCCAGGTGGGGCTTTTTTTTTCGAAGATCGCGGCCTGATTTTGACCTGAGCCCCTACC
>JAPJRE010000266.1 GCA_030824725.1 Sphingomonas sp. | reverse complement strand
GATCTCGGCGAAGGGCGGGAAGCTCGGCTCCCAAGCCGGGCGGCCCGGCTTCGGCGCGCCCAGCGGGCCCGAGGGCACGCGCGTCCGTACGCCATCGGCGATCTGCATCCGCAGCAGGAATTCCATTTCCCAGCGCGCCTCGTCGAGCAGGTCGCTCACGCCGTTGCCGCTCTCCGGAATGCGGAGCGACCCGTCCGGGAAGCCCTTGGGACGGCGCTCATAGGCGTTGAGCAGCGTCCACAGCGCAATGCCGCCATTGACCACGTACTTGCCGTGATCCCCGGCATCATACCAGCCGCCGGTCACGTCGAGCTGGTAGCTGCAGCCGGGCCACGGCGTGCCGCGCTCGTCCGCCCCGGCGAAGCAGCCCGCGACTTCCCTGGCGTGCCCCGCCGGGCGCGCCCAGGCAGCGCCGGCGAACCGCGCGTCGATCGGGGTGCCGGCGCGCTGCTGGTAGAAGAAGTTGGCGGCGTCGCGCGCCAGTGGCCGGTAGAGGCTCGGCGCGATCGCGAAGGGATCACTGGTCACACCCGCGACCGACAGGCGATAGCCCGTGCCCACACGCTGGAAACCGGAAAAGTCGATCCGCTGCACCATGGCGCCCGAACTTGCGTCCGGCCCGTAGACGCGCGTCTCGCCCTTGCCGACAGCGTTGCCATCGGGGCCGAGCAGCACCCAGGGCAGCGGATCCGCGCCCGCGCCCCGAAGGATGGCGAGCTTCACGTCGCCCGGCTCGAAGCCAATCTGGTTCACGTCGATCACCGGCCGCTGCTGCGCCGCCGCCGGGCTCGCCAGCACCATGCCCGCGAGCAGCCCCGCCATTGCCTTGCCCATCCTGCTCCCCTGTTACCTTCCGTTGCCGGGCGCGTGCGGCGTCCGGAGGGCTTCGTAATAGCCTAGCGGATGCGGCGGGGCCAGATGGCCGGCGGGGAGCGGCCGCTTCGACAGCGACTGCCAATAGGCGATCGAGGCGTCGCGCCACCATTGCGCCTCCTCGCGCTGGATGGCGAGAAAGTCGCGCACCTCGGCCCAGCGGCGGGCGTCGACCTTGCCTTCCAGCCCGGCCCAGCGGTGCTGCATGTCCTCCACCGTGGCGATGCCGCTGTCGTAGTGCGCGATCAGGCTGTCCCAGAGCGTTTCGCCCGAGCGCATCCGATAGTCCCAGGGGACATGGTGGAACCACAGCAGCAGATTGTCCGGCACCGTCTTCAGATCGCCCCAGCGCTTCGCCACCTGCGGCGCGTACTGGCCGAGCGCGTTGGTGCCGGTGATCGTGCGGTCGAAGCCGATCCCGCCCGCATCGGCGCGGTGATAATAGGCCGGGTTCCATTCGGGCCGGGCGAGGTCGGACACCCAGGGGCCCGGTCCGTAATGATGCCCGGTCGCCATCACATGGCCGAGCCCGAGCGGGGTCATGTAGTTCACCACCGCCTCGCGCGACTCCATCATCATCGCGACGATGGGGTCGACCACTGCCGGGTCGCGGCTCCAGGTCAGCCGTGCCCAGTCTCGGGCGATGTCCGCTGCCTTGGCGTCGGGATCCCAGGCGAGCCGGCCATAGGCGTACCAATTGGCCTGGTCGAACTGCGATCCGCTCCAGTTCACGTCGGTGCCGATATTGGCGACCCCGGCCATGCCGGTAAGCGCCTTGGGGCTAACCGGCGTCTCGATCACCTTGGCGACCGTGCTGCCGGCGCGCGGGCGGAAGGTGTCGCTTTCCAGCACCTCCTCCCACATCGTCCCCAGATAGGCGAGGTGCGTGGCGAAGCCGAGATACTCCTTGGTGATCTGCACCTCGAGCATCAGCGGCGTCTTGGGCATCGCGCCGAACAGCGGATGGAAGGGCTCGCGCGGCTGGAAGTCGATCGCGCCGTTTTTCACCTGCAGGAGGACGTTGTCGCGGAACGTGCCGTCGAGCGGTTCGAACTCGTCATTCGCCTGCTTGTGGCGATCGGCGTCGTTATGCTCGGAATAGACGAAGGCGCGCCACATCACCACGCCGCCATGGGGCCCAAGCGCATCGGCGAGCATGTTGGCGCCGTCGGCATGGCTGCGCTTATAGTCGGAGGGGCCCGGCTGCCCCTCCGAATTGGCCTTGACCAGGAAGCCGCCGAAATCGGGAATGACCGCGTAGATCTCGTCGGCCTTGGCCTTCCACCAGGCGCGCACCGCGGGGTCGAGCGGGTCGGCGGTCTTGAGCCCGCCGATCTCGATGGGCGCGGAGAAGCGGGCGGTCAGGTAGATGCGGATGCCATAGGGGCGGAACACTTCGGCCAGCGCCTTGACCTTCTGCAGATAGGGCGCGGTGAGGATATCGGCATTGGCGTTGACGTTGTTCGGCACCACCGCGTTGATGCCGATCGAGGCATTGGCGCGGGCATAGTCGGTGTAGCGCGGGTCCGTGTAGCCCGGCAGCTTCTGCCAGTCCCACAGCGACTGGCCGGCATAGCCACGCTCCACGTAGCGATCGAGATTGTCCCAGTGATCGAGCACGCGCAGCTGCAGCTTGGGCGCGTCCTGCACGTCGAGCGCGTCGATGGGTGCGCGGAGCTGGAGCAGCTTGAGCAGGCGGAAGCTGCCGTAGAGCAGGCCGGTGTCGCTGTTCGCGGCGATCAGCGTCACCTTGGCGCCGCCGATCGTCGCGGTGCGGAGCAGGAAGCCTTCGCGCCCGAGCGCGGCAAGCGGCAGCTTCATCCCCGCGAGCAGCGACGATCCGGCGGTGGCGAGCACCACCCCGCCCTCGCCCTGCACCGCGCTGGCATGCGCCGGTGCCGCACCGATCAGCCCGGCAAGCCCGCGATCGAGTTCGTCGAGCGCCGCACGGACCGTCGGCCGGCTGGCGTCCGCCACGACATAGCGGAGCCGAGGCGCCACGCGCTGCACGCTTGCCGCATCGAGCGGCTGGTAGCGCAGCCACAGGTCGTAGCCGGTTTCCGCATGTGCCTGGTGCGCAACGGCAAATACCGCCAGAATGTAGAAAAACGCCCGTAAAGCCACCCGCATCTGCGCCCTCTCCCTTTCGCGATCGCTCGCGTGTTGACGGACGTGTAGCAGGCCGAGCATGGTATCGCTACCAAGCAAGCGACGCCGATCGGCGCGATCAGGAGAGGACCAAGCCCATGCCCCAGCGGGATTATTCTGTGGACCGCCGCACGCTGCTCGCCGGCGCGATGGCCAGTGCCGCGCTGCCGATCGCCGCCCGCGCCGCGACACGCGTGCCGGGGCTGAACGCCATTGCCGAACGCAAGCACATGCGGATCGGTTCGGCGCTGGCCTGGAGCCCGCCCGGTGCGGATGCCGGCAGCTTCGCCAATCCCGCCTATGCCGCGCTGCTCCAGCGCGATTGCGGGCTGCTGGTGCCGGAGAATCAGCTCAAATGGCAGGCCGTGCGCCCCGCCCCGGACCGATTCGATTTCCGCCAGTTCGACGCGATGCTCGACTGGGCGGAGGCGCATCGCATGGCGATGCGCGGCCACACGCTGTTGTGGCACAAGCGCCAGTATTTTCCGCGCTGGCTGAACGAATACGACTTCGGCGGCACGCCGCGACGGGAGGCCGAACGGCTGCTCACCACCCATCTCGACACGGTCTGCCATCGCTACGGCAGGCGGATCGGCAGCTATGACGTGGTCAACGAGACGGTCGACGAAAAGACCGGCGCGCTGCGCGAGACCAGCCTGTCGCGCGCCTTCGGCGGCACCGAGCCGATGCTCGACCATGCCTTCCACACCGCCCGCGCCGCCGCGCCGCACGCCCAGCTCGTCTACAACGACTATATGAGCTGGGAGCCCGGCAACGCGGCGCATCGCGAGGGCGTGCTGCGGCTGCTGGAGGGTTTCCGCAAGCGCGGCGTGCCAGTGGATGCGCTGGGCGTGCAATCGCATATCGAGCCGGGCAGCGACGCACCCGCCGGCGTGCTCGCCGCGCAGCAGGAGAAGCCGTGGCGCGCCTTTCTCGATTCGGTCACCGCCATGGGCTATGCGCTGGTGATCACCGAATTCGACGTCGCCGACCAGCACCTGCCGACCGACATCGCGGTGCGCGACCGGCAGGTGGCCGACTATGCCGGCGTCTATCTCGACGTGATGTTCGCCTATCCGCAGCTGCGCGACCTGCTGTTCTGGGGGATGTGCGACAAATATAGCTGGCTCAAGGGATTCAAGCCGCGCAAGGATGGCAGCACGCCGCGCGTTGCTCCGTATGACTCCGCGTTTCGCGCGAAGCCGCTGTACGATATGGTTGCGACCAAAATGGCGGGGGCAGCGACACGGCGCTACCCCTGGTACGCTCCCGTTCAGAATTCGCGCGTATAGGATGAAGCAATCGGCTGAGTCGCCGAAGAATCCAGGGGGGCAGAGCGATGGCGGCAGCAGCCGCGAAATGGCAGGGACCGGGCGGAGAGCTCCCGCCTTCCAGCACGACCGACGTCGCGGCACTGCACGCGCTCGCCGAGGACCTGGTGCGGACGCACGGCCGCGCGACGGTGACTTCCGCCGGTGCCGCCTTCCGTCAGCTGCTGATGGAGCGTGCGCGGACCAGCGCCCAGCGCAGCGCGCTGGCCTTGCTGGGTGCCGACATCGAACGCCGCGCGCGCGCCGGCAGGGTGCGGCTGCTCGGCGACGCGGCGCCCCTAGACATCCTGTTCGACCTTGCCGGGCCGCTGGCGCGCCTGCTGACGGAAGACCGCGCCGCCGACGCCAATGTTCTCGCCAACCGTTATCTGGATCTCTCGCCGCAGGGCGCGACCGGCTGGGCGCTGCTGCCGCTGATGCTGTCACTGCAGACCGAATCGGCCGATGCCGCCGATCGCCTGCTGGAGCCCGCCGCGCCGCAGTTGATCGTCATCGGCGGGCTTTCCGGCACCGGCAAGTCCAGCCTGTCGCGGCTGCTCGGTTCGATCTACGGCCGTCGGCCGGGCGCGCGCGTGCTGCGCTCCGACGTGTTCCGCAAGCGGCTGGCGGGGCTGCCGCCCGAAACACGGCTGCCGCCGTCCCACTATACGCGGCGCAACGACGCGGCGACCTATGAGGCGCTGTTCGAATCCGCCGACGACCACCTCGCCTGCGGCTCCACCGTGATCCTGGATGCGGTGTTCCTAAACCGCAGCGAGCGCGAAGTCGCCGAGGCGCTGGCCCTGCAGGCACGCGTGCCGTTCACCGGGATCTGGCTGGAGGCGCCCGATCGCGACCGCATCGCCCGGGTTATCGCGCGCATCGGCGACGCTTCCGATGCCACCGCGGAGGTCGCCCGCGATCAGGCGCGCAAGCCGGTGGGCGATCTGTTCGGCTGGCACCGGATGCGGGCCAATCGCGCAATGGAGCTGATCGTGCCCGCCGCGCGCGCCGCGATCGAGCGCACCCGCCGCTGAACCTGCCGCGTCCGTTCGGTCTGCACCGGCGCATTCGCCAGCGCCGCCACGTCAGGCGCTTTCGGCGACCTCCGGCTTGAGCAACAGGCCGGCGCCGCTGTCATTGGCACAGAACAGGTCGTTCAGCGCCTCGAGCATGCGGCGCGCCTCGGGGCTTGCCAGCGAATAGAAGATCATCTGCCCCGCACGCCGGGCAGACACCATTCCCTCGCGACGCAGCAGAGCCAGTTGCTGGGAGACCGCCGTGTCGCGAGCACCGGTCAGGCGCGCCAGCTCCCCTACCGATTTCTCGCCATCGACGAGATGGCAGAGAAGCAGCAGGCGGCTTCGGCCGGACAGCGCCTTCAAAAACTGCGACGCGTGGTCGATTACCTCGATCATATCGTTCTTCACGGCGACCATGGCTATGCGTGTATCCTCGCACATGACCCTGCTGGCCGAGATGCTGGAGGACGATGAGATGGCTTCGTCCCT
>JAPJRE010000265.1 GCA_030824725.1 Sphingomonas sp. | reverse complement strand
CTCTCTCCCCGGTGGGGAGAGGGGTTCGGGGAGTGGGGCCGGGGTATGCCAAGCTGTTCCTGCGGCGGCACCCCCGGCTCTCTCCCTCTCCGAACCTGTCAGGCGTCGACCTTGATCACGCCGCGGCGGATCTGGTCGAGCTCGATGCTCTCGAACAGTGCCTGGAAATTGCCGTTGCCGAAGCCCTCATTGCCCTTGCGCTGGATGATCTCGAAGAAGATCGGGCCGAACATCGTCTCGGTGAAGATCTGGAGCAGGATGCCCTCGCCCGTCTCCACCGAGCCGTCGATCAGGATGCGGTTCTTGCGCAGCCGCTCGACATCCTCGCCGTGGCCGGGGACGCGCTTGTCGATCAGCTCGTAATAGGTCTCGATCGTGTCCTGCAGCCGCACGCCGCGGGCGCGGAGGCGCTCGACCGTGTCGTAGATGTCGTCGGTGGTCAGCGCGAGGTGCTGGATGCCTTCGCCGTTATATTCGCGGAGGAATTCCTCGATCTGGCTGTTGTCGTCCTGGCTCTCGTTGAGCGGGATTCGGATCGCCTTGTCGGGCGCGATCATCGCCTGGCTGAACAGGCCGGTCGCCTTGCCCTTGATGTCGAAATATTTCTGCTCCTCGAAGCCGAAGAGCGTGCGGTAGAACTCGCTCCACACCCGCATCTGGCCGCGACGGACATTGTGGGTGAGGTGGTCCAGCAGGTCGAGCCCCACGCTGTTCTCCGCTTCCGCCGCGCGCCAGCCGGGGAACTCGGCCCAGTCGGCATAGAGGTCATGGCCGTCCTGGATGAAATAGAGGTAGGAGCCGCCGATGCCCTGGATGACGGTGTCGTCCTCGTCCGTGGGTTTGCCGCCATGGGCGAGCGCCCATTCCATCGCCTTTTTGGGGTCCGCGACGCGGAACGCCATCGCGCTGGCCGAGGGGCCGTGCTCGCCGCGGAAGGCGGCGACGCGGCCGGCATCGTCGCGGTTGAGCATCAGGTTGATGCGGCCCTGCTTGTAGCGGGTGATGTTCTTGCGCGGGTGGCGGTGGGTGGGAACGAAGCCCAGCTGCTCGAACTGGCGCGCCATCGCGTCCGGATCGGGCGAGGTGAACTCGACGAACTCGAAGCCGTTGAGGCCGAGCGGATTGGCGGTATCGGTCATGAACGACCTGATACCGCATTATCCGATTTAGTGTCAAATGTTACCAGTTCGTCACAGACCCTCGCCGCCGACCCAGTGCGCGTTGGAGAGGCGACGCGCGACCGCCCAGGTCTGGGTGCGGATGTCGGGCACCGCGACGATCTCCCAGAAGGCGCCGCGCGTCATCGGGCCGAGCGCGTAGAGAGTCGCGTTGGCGGTGCCATCGGCGGCGATGGTCTGGCCCTGGTTGTCGACGTCGATGCCGATATGGGCGGGGTCGGGGCGGATCACGCCGCGCGCGGCGAGGCGCTGGAGCAAGGGCTCGCGCGAGCGGGCGAGGTCGCCGAGCGGGCCGGTGCAGTTGACGATGCGCTGGGCGAGGATCGTCTCGGGCGCATCCTGCCCGCGCGGGCGGAGGGTGACGGCGATGCCCACCGGGCCTTCCACGAAGCCCAAAGTCTTGGCGGCGCGCACCGCCAGCTGGCCGCGGTCGATCAGCGCTTGCAGCCGGGCATGGACCTCGGGGGCGAGGCGGTGGCGGTGGACGTCCCACCAGGGGCGCAAGTGGCGGAGGAAGCGGGCGCGCTCGTCCTCGCCGGCATTGGCCCATATCGGCTGGGTAAAGGGGCGAAGCTCGTCGACCGCATTGCGCCAGCCGATCTGCTCCGCGCGGGTGCGGACGGTGCGGACGAGTTCGGATGCCTTGGTGCGGGGGCGCTCGCGGAGCTTGTCCCAGTCCTGCGCGGCGGCATGGGGGCGAGGTAGGAGGCCGCGTCGGGAAACCGCGATGATCTTGCCGCCGAACCCGCGTGCCTCCAGCAGCAGCGCCACGTCGACCATGGTGAGGCCGGTACCGATCACCAGCACGGTGTCGCTGTCGGACAGGCCCTCGGGCACGCTCGGGTCCCAGGGATTGCCCTTGTAGCGTTCGGCGGAAAGCGTCGCGGGGTCGAGCCCCGGCGGATCGTGCGGCGGCAGGTTGCCGACCGCGAGCACCGCGGCATCGGCGTGCAGCGTGCCGTCCGTCAGCTGGAGCGTCGCCCCGTCGACGTCGAAGGTCACGTCCTCGACTTCGCCGCGGACGAGGCGCAAGCGATCGGGATAGCGGGCGAGCGCTTCGTCCAGCATGTCGCGGAGGTATTCGCCGTACACCCGGCGTGGCACGAAGCTGGCGGCGGCGTTCTCCACGCCGCGCCCCTGCAGCCAGCGGACGAGATGCCCCGGATCGTCCGGAAAGGCGCTCATGTTCGCCGCGCGGACGTTGAGCAGGTGCGAGGGGTGGGCAGCGCCATAGGCAAGCCCGGTACCCGCCACCGGCGCACGCTCGATCAGCGTCGCACGCGGACCTTCGTGGCGGATCAGGTTGATCGCCTGGAGCGTGCCCGAAAAGCCCGCGCCGATGATGGCGACGTGTTCGATCATGGTTGCGGTTCCCCCGACGTCGGCGTCAGATTTCGTAGTCGAGCTGCCGCGCCTTCACCTCGGCATAGAGCCGTTTCACCGGGTCGCTCGTGGTGCGGACGAACAGGAGGTGCAGCACCGCATGGACGATGCAGGCAGCACCCCCGACCATCATCGTCACGCCGAACCGCGCCCCCGTGGCGGCATGCTCGCCATAGCTTTCGCCGACGCTGCGGGGATGGGCGAGGAAAAGCCGAGTGATCATTTGGGAAACGTACGGGGGATCGAGGCGAGGGGGAAGGGCGTCCCGTCCCGATTTCCGTTACCCTTGTAGGAGTGGGGCCCGGATGGCGGGAGGCCCCGATGCTCCGCCATCCCCGCGGAGACGGGGCTCCATTGGCGCTGAAGTCGCGGTGCTTTCCTTCGGCGCTGCGGGCAATTCCCCCCGCCCGCAAGCGGGGGGAGTGCGCGTTCACAGCTTGGCGATCGTCTCGGCGAGCGCGGTCACGTCGACGTCGCTGCCTTCGGTGGCGACGGTTTCGGTGAGGTGCGCGCGGACCAGGTCGAGCAGCGGCAGCTTCGCGCCGACCGCGTCGGCAGCCTCGCCCGCAAGGCGCATGTCCTTGAGGCCCAGCGGCGCGGCGAAGCCGGCGGGGCGGTGGCGGCGCTCGGCGATGGGCGGGCCATAGACCTTGTGGATCGCGCCGTCGAAGATCGTGCCGGAGAACACTTCCAGCATCTTCTCGCGCGCCACGCCGCCCTTCTCGCCGAGCGACATCGCCTCGCCATAGGCTTCGACCGTCGCCATGATCATGAAGTTGCCGGCGAGCTTCACCAGGTTCGCCGCCGACGGCTTGTCGCCCATCGGGAAGGTCACGCGGCCCAGCGCGTCGAGGATCGGCGCGGCGGCTTCCATCGCTTCTGGCGCGCCGGCGGCGACGATGGCCAGCTTGCCCTGCGCGGCGACCGGCGGGCGGCCGAAGACAGGCGCGGAGACGAAGCGGTGGCCCGCCTCGGCATGGCGCGCCGCCAGCTTGTCGGCGGTGGCAACGGCGATCGTACTGTGCGACAGATGCAACGCGCCTGGCGCCATGCCCGCGAGGATGCCGTCCGCGCCCTCGAGGATCGCCTCCAGCGCCGCGTCGTCCGCCACCATGGTCAGCACGGCCTGCGCACCGTCGGCGGCTTCGCGGGGGGTGCGGGCGAGGCGGGCGCCGCGTGTCGTGAGCGGTTCGGCCTTGTCGGGCGAGCGGTTCCAGACGGTGAGCGTGTGCCCGGCATCGAGCAATGCGCCCGCCATGCCGATCCCCATCTGTCCGAGCCCGAGAAATGCGAGGTCCATGCGTGTCTCCCTGGTTACGCCGCCGCATGTGGGGTGCGGGGCCTGGAACCCAAGGGGCTATCCGCCGATCAGTATGGTCGCATCGATCAGCGCCCGTGGGACGGAAACGCCCGGCGTGGTGCCGATATAGCGCGGGATCCAGCTCGGCCCGAACTTCTGCTTGAACGCGCGCAGCCCCGAAAAGCCGTAGATCCGCTCGCCATGGCCGTAGACCGCCGCCCCCAGCCGCGACCAGATCGGCGCGAGCGGGCCGGGCTTGAGGCCGGAGAGCGGCGCCATGCCGAGGTTGAAGCGCTGGAAGCCCTGCGCGGCGCCATATTGCAGCAGCCGCACGAACAGCAGGTCCATCGCGCCATACGGGGTGTCCGGCAGGTGGCGCATCAGGTCGATCGAGATTTCCTCGCGGTTGGGCGTCTCCCAGATATTGGCGAAGGCGACGACCGCGCCCGCCAGCCGCAGCACGGCGCAATCGAAGTGCGCAAGATAGTCGGGATCGAAGCGGCCGAGGCTGAAGCGCTTCTCGGCGCCCGGCTTGTCCGCCAGCCAGGCATCGGAGACGCGCTGGAGTTCGGGGAGGAGGGCGGGCACCTGCGCGGCGGGCACCACCTCGAACACCAAGCCTTCGGTAGTTGCACGCTTGACCGAATAGCGCAGCGACTTGAACTGGCCGCCCTTGAGGTCATAGCCTTGGCGGAGGTCGACGACCGCCTCCTCGCCATATTTGAGCGGCTGGAGGCCGAGCTCGACGACCAAAGGCAGCATCGCCGCGCTGACCTGGAACAGGCAGAGCCGCCCCCGCGCGGCGTCGCAGCGGCGGCGGATTTCCCAAATCAGCTCGGACCAGGCTTCCTCGGGGCCGACGGGATCGCCCATCACGATCCAGGTGCGCCCCTGCACGCGGTACATCAGGAAGGCGTCGCCCGCGGTGGAGACGAGGAAGTCCTTGTCGCCGGTATAGGCCAGCATCGCATCGGCGCGGCTGGTGACGGCGATCGCGCGCTCGGCGACCTGCGGGTCGAGCGCCTGATGCTCGCGGACCCGCGGGGCGGCGGACATCAGCCGCCAGAACGCCCAGCCGACCAGCAGCATCGTCGCGCCCAGCGTCGCGCGCAGGAAGCGAGGCGCGTTGCCGCGCCAGGCGAAGTCCCACCACAGGTCGTCGCTGTACGGCACGCGCTTGTAGGCGAAGAAGCCGGCCCAGGCGCTCAACAGCAGCGCGATCAACGCCGCCGCCCACCACCAGCGCGCGACCGGGGCGGAGCCGATTCCGGCGCTGCGATAGAAGCCGGGGCGGGCATATTGGAGGAGCCCGGCGACGATCAACAAGACCGTCGCTTCCTCGACATCGATGCCCTTGGCGATCGAGAACACCGCGCCCGCCACCAGCAGCAACCGCGCGGCATGGAAGCCGCTCTTCAGCCGCGCCTGCACGGCGGGGGCGATCAGCAGCAGCGCGGTGCCGACCAGGCTCGCGGCGAAGTGCGAGCCCTCGACAAAGGGCAGCGGCAGGATGTCGTGCAAGGGGTGCATCCGGCCATGCGCCGGCGGCAGCGCGCCCGAGACGAGCAGCACCAGCCCGCCGCCGAACACGAGCAGCGCGAGCAGCGGCGGCACCAGCGCCTGGCCGATCCGGTGCGCGACGCTCAGCCCCGTCGCGATCGGACGGCGCAGCCGTCGTCCCTCGATGCCGACCAGCAGCGCGCCGGCGACCAGCAGCGGGAGCAGATAATAGACCAATCGGTAGAGCAGCAGCGCGGCGAACAGGTCGCTGCGGCCGATCGGCTCCAGCGCCAGCATCACCGCCTCGAACACGCCGATCCCGCCCGGCACATGGGTGACCAGCGCGATCACGATGGCGAGCGCATAGGCGAGGAAGAAGCTGCCGATCAGCGCCGGATCGGCATGGGGGATCAGCACGAACAGCGCGCCCGAGGCGCAGGCGAGGTCGAGCGCGGCGGTGCCGATCTGGCCGGCCATCAGCGGCACCGGCGGCAGCGGCAGGCTCGCGCTGCCCAGGCGCAGCCCGGCCATTCC
>JAPJRE010000264.1 GCA_030824725.1 Sphingomonas sp. | reverse complement strand
GCGCTTGATGCTCTCCTTGTCGAGCAGCGCCTCGCTGGCGGGGAGCAGGGTGAAGCCGTCGACCCGGCCGGTGGTGCGCTGGTCCTGCGGATCGAAGGTGCGGACGCTCTCGATCTCGTCGCCGAAGAAATCGAGCCGCAGCGCCTGCTCGGCGCCGCTAGGGAACAGATCGACCAAGCCGCCGCGCACCGCGAACTCGCCGTGATCGTTGACCGTCTCGACGCGGACATAGCCGTTCGCCTGGAGCAGCGACGCGAGCTTGTCGAGCCCGATCCGCTCGCCGGGGGCGAGCCGCGCGACCAACTGGCGGATGCGAAAGGGGGTGAGCGTGCGCTGGGTGGCGGCGTTGACCGTGGTGACGAGCAGGCGGGGCTTGTCGCTCTTGCCCTGCAGCGCGTGTAGGGTGGCCAGCCGCTCGGCCATCACCCGCAGCGTCGGGCTGGCGCGGTCATAGGGAAGGCAGTCCCAGGCGGGATAGCTGAGGACCTCCAGCTCGGGCGCGAAGAAGGTCGCGGTGCTCGCCACTGCGCGCATACCCGCCTCGTCGGCAGCGACGAACACCGCCATCCGGCTGGCGCGGGCGATATCGGCCAGCACCCAGGGCAGGAAGCCGCTCGGCACGCCGGCGAGCGTCAGCGGGTGCTTGGCGGAAAGGATCGTCTTCAGGTCGGGCATGGGGTCTCGCGTCGATCAGCGGTGCGGTCACCCTCACCCTCCCCACCGCCTTCGGCGGCGGGTCCCCTCCCTCTCCCAAAGGGAGAGGGCACTAATTCCCTCTCCCTTTGGGAGAGGGAGGGAGGCGCGAAGCGCCGGAAGGGTGAGGGTGAACCGTCAGGTCAAAATTACTCGGAAATAGGCACGTAGTTCAGCGTCTTCAGCGCATCGAGGATGGTGCCCCGGTAGCGCTCCGGGGCGGTGTCGGTTCCCATCGCCCAGGCCATGATGTCGACGTCCTGCTCTTCCAGCAGCGCCTCGAACAGCGCGATCTCGTCGTCGGACCAGCCTTCGCCATGCTGGTCGAAGAAGCCGCCGATCAGCAGATCGGCTTCCTTGGTGCCGCGGTGCCAGCTGCGGAAGCGGAGGCGCTTGAGGCGGGTTTCTCGGTCCATGCGGGCTTTCCAACGGCAAACGGACGGCAGCGCGCCAAGGCGCGGCCGACACGGGGTTGATCACGAGCCCGGCAGATAGGGATGCCGTCGCCGAAAGGCCAGCGTGGTCTTCCGGGTAGAGATGTGGAAGGCTTGTTAACCGAGGGGGGCTAGGGTCGGAATCTCTTTGGGGTAAAAGGCTAGGGTACGATGAGCGACACTTTGACCAACAAACTGCGCTTCGTGATGCTGAAGTCGATCAACGGCGAGCCGATGCTCGTCAACATCGCGGCAGTGCGCACGGTCAGCACGATCAACATGGCCGGTGAGGATGTCGGCGTGATTTCGTTCGGCAAGGATCATGAAGTCGTGATCGGCTCGTCGGTGCCGGAAGTCGTGATGGCGATCGAAGCCGCGCTCGCCAGCCACAGCCCGATCTTCCTCAACGCCTGAACCACGGCAAGGGCGCTGCGACCGGCGCAGCGCCATTTGTCAGCCGCCCCGCCGCACGATAGGGCCGGGCGATGCGTCCCGAGCTCCTCAACCCATTGTTCGCCGAAGTCACGGCGCTGAAGGGCATCGGCCCGGCGCTGGCCAAACCGATGGAGAAGCTGGGGCTGGCGCGGGTGGTCGACGTCGCCTTCCACCTGCCGACCGGATTCGTCGATCGGATCCCGCGCGACGAACTCGACATGGCCGATTCGGGCAAGGTGATCGCGATCACGCTGACGCCCGTGCAATATCGCTTCGGCGGCGGACCGCGCTCGCCGGCGCGGGTGCAGGCGGTCGACGCGCACGGCAATCACGTCAGCCTCGTCTATTTCGGCGGCAGCTCGGGCTGGGCCAAGAAGCTGCTGCCGCTGAACGAGCCGCGCTGGGTTTCGGGCAAGCTGGAGCATTATGGGCAGGACCTGCAGATGGTCCATCCGGACCATGTCCTGCCGCTCGACCAGATCGAGAGCATCGGCGGGCGCGAGGCGATCTATCCCTGTTCGGAAGGCATCACCTCCAAGCGCATCGCGGCGCTGGCCGCGCAGGCGATCGAGCGCGCGCCCGCGCTGCCCGAGTGGATCGAGCCCAGCCTCAAGGCGCAGAAGGGCTGGCCGGACTGGCGCGAGGCGATCGCGCGCATCCATGCCGACCCCGCCGACGCCAAGGCACGCGAGCGGCTCGCCTATGACGAGGTGTTCGCCAACCAGCTGGCGCTGCTGCTGGTCCGCGGCGAGGCGCGGGCCAAGCGCGGGCGTCCGCTCGCCGGCGACGGGCGGCTGCGCGACAAGCTGAAGCTGCCCTATGCCCCGACCGGCGCGCAGAGCCGCACGATCGCCGAGATCGAAGGCGACATGGCGCAGACGCAGCCGATGCTGCGCATGCTGCAGGGCGATGTCGGCTCGGGTAAGACGCTCGTGGCGACGATGGCACTACTGATCGCCGCCGAGGCGGGCGCGCAGGGCGCGCTGCTGGCGCCGACCGAGATCCTCGCACGCCAGCACTACGAGACGCTCAGCCGCACGCTCGGCCCGATCGGGGTGAATGTCGCCATCCTCACCGGCCGCGACAAGGGCAAGGCGCGCGAGGCGACGTTGATGGGGCTGGCGGCCGGCGAGATCGACGTCCTGATCGGCACCCACGCGATTTTCCAGGAAGGCGTGACCTATCGCGACCTGGGGCTGGTGGTGGTCGACGAGCAGCATCGCTTCGGTGTTGCCCAGCGGATGATGCTCCAGGCGAAAGCGGAACGCCCGCCGCACCTGCTGGTGATGACCGCGACGCCGATCCCGCGCACGCTCACGCTCGCCCAATATGGCGAGATGGATGTCAGCCGGCTCGACGAGATGCCGCCGGGCCGCCAGCCGATCGAGACGAGCGTGATCTCCGAGGAGCGACTGGGCGAAGTCGTCGGCGGGCTCGGGCGGCACCTCGCGAATGGCGGGCAGGCCTATTGGGTGTGTCCGCTCGTCGAGGAAAGCGAGAAGAGCGACCTCGCCGCCGCCGAGGCGCGCGCGGCCGAGCTGCAGGCGCATTTCGGCGGCAAGGTCGGGCTGATCCATGGCCGGATGAAGGGGCCGGAGAAGGATGCGGTGATGGCGCGCTTCTCGGCGGGCGAGCTCGGTGTGCTGGTCGCGACGACGGTGATCGAAGTCGGCGTCGATGTGCCCAACGCGACGCTGATCGTGATCGAGCATGCCGATCGCTTCGGCCTGGCCCAGCTCCATCAGCTGCGCGGTCGCGTCGGGCGGGGCGGGGGGCGTTCGGTCTGCGTGCTGCTGCGCGGCAACCATCTGAGCGAGACCGCCCGCGCACGGCTGGCGCTGATGCGCGAGAGCAATGACGGCTTCCGCATCGCCGAGGAGGATCTGCGACTGCGCGGCGCGGGCGAGCTGCTCGGCACAAGGCAATCGGGCGACATGCAGTTTCGGCTGGCGGAACCAGACATGCTCGGCGCGCTGCTGCCCGCCGCCAATGGCGACGCACGGCTGCTGGTCGATCGCGACGGCGGGCTCAAGGGCGAGCGGGGGCAGGCGGCGCGGGTGGCGCTCTACCTGTTCGAGCGCGATGCGGCGGTGGGGCTGCTCCGCGCCGGCTGATCAGCGGGCGCGCATCGCGGTGACGACCGGCACATAGTCGGGGTCGGCGATCGGCTGGAGAAACTGGCAGCCGATCCGGCCGCCCAATGCCCAGCGCACCTCCGCGCCCGTCTCGCCGAGGATCGGCAGCTGGATGCGGAGCAGGTCGCCCGCCTCGAACGGCGCTTCGCAGCGTGCCATCAGCCCTTGGGGCGAGACGTTGACGATCAGGAAGGCAGCGGCGCGCGCGTCGGGGCCGAACGCGCGAGTGCGATGCTCGACTTCGTCGCGATGCACCAGACGATCGTCGGCGCTCGCCAGCTTGGCACCCGTTACGCTCACACGCCCCTCTCCGCACACTGGAGGACCGCCAAAACGGTAACCTGAATCAGTGAACAGATGCCGAACGAGGCTGGTTAACCGCGTCGATACCAGAGTGACGGCAGCACCGTGCCGCGTGCACCTGACCCGTCATCACGGCGGAAGCCGGGATGACCTGTGGGGGAAAGGCGTCGGCTCTTGCCTGCCTCCGGGTTAACCCTGCGGCGTCAGCAGCCCGTGATGCTTCTTGCCGGCCGACAGACGGACCTCGCCCGAGACCGCGATGGTCGCGGCCTCGTCGTCGATCTTCACGCCTTCGACACGCGCGCCGCCGCCCTTGATCAGCCGCCGGGCCTCGCCCTTGGAGGCGCAGAAGCCCAGCCCGACCAGCGCATCGACCACGCTGATGCTGCCGCCGCTGACCGCCAGCGTCGGCAGTGCGCCGCCGGCGGCCCCTTCCTCGAAGGTTTTGCGCGCGGTTTCGGCGGCTTCCTCGGCAGCGGCGCGGCCGCGGCACATGGCGGTGGCTTCGTTTGCGAGGATCTTCTTCGCCTCGTTGATCTCGGCGCCCTCCAGCGCTTCGAGGCGGGCGATTTCGTCGAGCGGCAGGTCGGTGAACAGCCGCAGGAAGCGGCCGACGTCGCGGTCGTCGGTGTTCCGCCAGAACTGCCAATAGTCGTAATGCGGCAGCTGGTCGGGGTTGAGCCACACCGCGCCGGACATGGTCTTGCCCATCTTGCCGCCGTCCGCCGTGGTGATCAGCGGGGTGGTGACGCCGTACACTTCGGTGCCGTCGACGCGGCGCGACAGTTCGATGCCGTTGACGATATTGCCCCACTGGTCCGATCCGCCCATCTGCAGGCGGCAGCCCGCGCGGCGCGACAGCTCCAGGAAGTCATAGCCCTGGAGGATCATGTAGTTGAACTCGAGGAAGCTCAGCGACTGCTCGCGATCGAGCCGCAGCTTGACCGAATCGAAGCTCAGCATCCGGTTGATCGAGAAATGCCGGCCGATGTCGCGCAGGAACGGGATATATTCGAGCTTGTCGAGCCAGTCGGCATTGTCGACCATCACCGCGTCGGTGGGGCCGTCGCCGAAGCTGAGGAAATTCTCGAACACCGTCTTGATCGAGGCGATGTTGCTGCTGATCGTGTCGAGCGTCAGCATCTTCCGGGCTTCGTCCTTGAAGCTCGGGTCACCGATCTTGCCGGTGCCGCCGCCCATCAGCACGATCGGCTTGTGGCCCGCCTGCTGGAGGCGGCGCAGCAGCATGATCTGCACCAGGCTGCCCACGTGCAGCGACGGCGCGGTGGGGTCGAAGCCGATATAGCCGGGGACGATCTGCTTGGCGGCGAGCGCATCGAGGCCCTCGGCATCGGTCACCTGGTGGATATACCCGCGCGAGGCGAGCAGGCGGAGCAGATCGGAGCTGTATTGGGTCATGATGGGAGGGCGCATAGCCAAAGCCGGGGCCCGCGTCATCCCCGGCTGCTCAGTCCTGCGTCTGCAGCTCCCAGCTGGCGTGCTGGACGTCGTGGCGCTTGTCGAGATGCGCGATGATGCTGTCGAGCTCGGCATCGAGCGCGGCGGTGGAAACGAGGCGCGCGCGCAGCTCGATCCGGTCGTCGGGACGCTCGATCGTCTCAATCTCGGCGACGGGATAGCGCATCAGCTCGAGATGATCGGTCAGCAGGTCGCGCAGCCGGTCGACCTCGGCGGGGACCGTGGTGAGGGTGACGAAATAGGTGGCCTCCACCTGGCCGCCGGCCAGCGGCACGCGGTTGATCGCGTTCACCACCGGCCGCAGCAGCGTGTTGCCGGCGATGACGAACACCGCCAGGGTCGCGGCCTCCGCCGCCATGTCGCTGCCCGCGCAGGCCCCCACCGCCGCCGAGCACCACAAGGTCGCCGCGGTGTTGAGGC
>JAPJRE010000263.1 GCA_030824725.1 Sphingomonas sp. | reverse complement strand
AGGAAACCTGCGTCTCTCGCCGCCACGCTCGACATAAACTGCGACTGCAAAGAATTCCTGGTCGATTATCTGACCGCGGCCTTTCCCGTGCGCCAGATGCGCACCTATACCGACGATAGCGGCACGGTGCGCTCGGAACCGATGATCGACGAGGCCGGGCAGCCCGTGCTGTGCCGGGAAGCGATGGCCATGCGCGACCAGCTCCTCGAGCAACTCTGTGCGCTGCCGGTCGTCGGCTCGGCGCTCGATCACATAATCGGGCATTTCGGGACGGAGGCTGTGGCCGAGGTGACGGGCCGCAGCCGGCGGATCGTCGTCGATGCCGACGGCCGTCAGCGGATCGAACGGCGCAGCGCGCGCACGAACCTCGCGGAGACCGACATCTTCATGCGCGGCGAAAAGCGCATCCTGATCTTCTCCGACGCCGGCGGCACGGGGCGGAGTTACCACGCCAGCCTCGACGCGCCCAATCAGAGCCGCCGCATTCACTATCTCCTCGAGCCCGGTTGGCGCGCGGACGCGGCGATCCAGGGGCTGGGCCGCACGCACCGCACCCACCAAGCCTGCCCGCCCTTGTTTCGGCCCGTTTCCACCGATTGCCGTGGCGAACGGCGGTTCATCTCGACCATCGCCCGGCGCCTCGACAGCCTGGGCGCGCTGACCCGTGGCCAACGCCAGACCGGCGGGCAGGGACTTTTCGACCCCCGCGACAATCTGGAGTCCGACTTCGCGCGGGAATCGCTCGACCAGTGGTTTCGCCTGCTGTTCCAGGCAAAACTCCAATCGGTCCACTTCGATCAGTTCCAGGCGCTCACCGGTTTGAACCTGGCCGGGGAGGGCGGGGGGCTCACCGAGACCTTGCCCACGATCCAGCGGTGGTTGAACCGCATCCTGGCGCTGCGCATCGACCTGCAGAACGCGATCTTCGACGAATATCTCGGCTTGATCGAAGCACGGGTGGAAAAGGCACGCGAGGCCGGCACCCTCGATCTTGGCGTCGAAACGATCGCGGCCGACCGTATTTCGATCCTCGACCGGACGGTGATCCGGCGCGATCCCGTGAGCGGCGCCGAAACCGAGATCCTGCGTATCGAAACCGAGGAGCGATATCGGCCGCTGACCCTGGAGCGAGCGCATTGGCTTCTGGCCGACCCGGAAGCGCGCGGGTTGATCAACCCGCGTTCCGGCAAGGCCGCCATTTGCCGGCCGACCTTCTCGCTGACGGACGAAGAGGGGCGGGCCGGTGCTGCGCGGCCGATACAAGGACGCCAAGAAGGGTGACCTTGCCAATGCCTGCGCTGCGCTCTGTTCGGGGCAGGGCATCGTCGAGGCCGAAGTCCGGGAAAAGGCGCTCTCCTGGCTGCCCGACGAGATGCGGTTCGGCGCGATCGAAAAGCCCGAAAGCTTCCGGAGCTATTCCGCTTTCCTCAGCGATGAAGACGACAGCGACGGCGGGGCAGGGGAGATCGCCCCCGATGGCGATGCTGGCGACTTCGAACAGGCCGCCTGAGGCGAACGCCTAACGGCGGGCGGCGCTTTCGTGTCGCCCGCCGCCCTTCATCGGCGGCGCTGAGACAGCCGCTCTTTCGCGGAGTATCCACCATGACCCAATCATCGGGCCGGCCCTCGCCGGCCGAGACCATCACGCGCGCCATCATCGACCGGCTCGAGGCCGGTGTGCGTCCCTGGGTACGGCCCTGGCGATCATGCGCCGCGCAAGGGCGCCCGCTGCGCGCCAATGGCGAGCCCTATCGCGGCATGAACACCTTTTGGCTATGGCTGGCCGCCGAGCAGTGCGGCTATCGGTCCCGCTACTGGATGACCTATCGGCAAGCACAAAGCCTCGGCGGGCAGGTCCGTGCCGGTGAGCAGTCGCAATTTGCGATCTTCTACAAAGCCTATTCGAAGAAGGTCGATTCCTACGAACGTCCGGGTGAGCTCGTCGATGAGCAGCGCCGGGTCATGCGGTCCTATGCGGTCTTCAATGCCGATCAGATCGATACACTGCCGGGCGATTTCTATCCCGAAGCCCTCTCCCTCGTCCCGCCGGGCGACCGGCTCGGTCCGCGGGCGGAGCGCTTCGTCGATCGGCTGCCCGCGCGGCTGCGATGCGGCGGCGATCGTGCTTATTATGATCTGCGCGCGGACGTCATCACCATGCCGCCGGTCGAGCAATTCGACACGCGCGCCGCCTGGGCAGCCACCATTGCGCATGAGGCCGGCCACTGGACAGGCCATCCAGCCCGGCTTGCCCGATCGTTCGGGAAGCGCTTCGGCGATCAGGCATATGCGTTCGAGGAGTTGGTCGCCGAACTGACAGCAGCGCTGGTTGGCGCCGATGTGGGTCTCCCAACCACCCATCTCGACGACCACGCGGCTTATATCGGATCCTGGCTCGCCATTTTGCGCAAGGATAATCGCGCATTGCTGACGGCGGCTGCGCGAGCCGAGGAAGCCGCCGGGTTTCTGCTGCGGGCAACCGATCTCGCTTGCGAGGATGATCTGGACGAGCAGGCGGCTGCTTGATCTCGCCATGTCGCCGATTGCACTATATCCATATATCCGCTATCGTGGATATATGGATAACGAATCTGTCATCGTCGCGTTGGGCGCGCTTGCCCAAGCCACGCGCCTCGACGCCTTCCGCCTTCTGGTGCGTCACGAACCCGAAGGCCTTCCCGCCGGCGAGGTCGCCAAGGCGCTGGATGTCCCGCAGAACACGATGTCGGTGCATTTGGCGACCCTGGCGCGTGCCGGCCTGGTCACATCCGAGCGGCGCAGCCGGATCATCAACTACCGCGCCGATCTCGATGCGCTACGCTCCGTGATGCTGTTCCTCGTCAAGGACTGCTGTGGTGGCCGGGCCGAGCTCTGCCATCCACTTGCGGATGAACTGCTTGCCTGTCGTGCTGCCTGAAAGGACATCAACATGACGGATCGCCTGTTGAACGTACTGTTTCTTTGCACGGGCAATTCCGCCCGTTCCATCATGGCCGAGGCGATCCTCAGCCGTGAGGGGCTAGGCCGTTTCAAATCGTTCAGCGCCGGCAGCCAGCCCAAGGGCGAGGTCCATCCGTTCACCATTCATCTCTTGGAGAAGCTGAACTACGACGCAAGCCGGTTCCGCTCGAAGAGCTGGGAAGAGTTTTCCGGCCCCGATGCGCCGTCCTTGGATTTCGTGTTCACCGTTTGCGACAATGCCGCCAATGAGCTTTGCCCGGTTTGGCCGGGGCAGCCGCTGACCGCCAATTGGGGGGTGCCCGATCCGGCCGCTATCGAGGACAGCGAAACGGTGCAGCACGCGGCCTTCTTCGATACTTACAGGATGCTGTTCAATCGCATCTCGCTGTTCACCAACCTGCCGTTCGAAGGCCTCGACAAGATGAGTCTACAGAACCGGCTGAACCGGATCGGCAAGGAACAGGGCCGCGCCGACCTCCCAAGCGAAAAGGCACCCAGCGCATGAGCAATGCCGCAATCGATATCGTCATCTATCACAATCCCGAGTGTGGGACGTCGCGCAACACGCTGGCGATGATCCGCAACGCCGGGATCGAGCCGCATGTGATCGAATATCTCAAGACGCCGCCCAACCGCCCGCGCCTGGTTTCGCTCATCGCCCGCATGGGCATCAGCGCACGCCAGTTGCTCCGCGAGAAGGGCACGCCCTTCGCCGAGCTGGGTCTTGCCGATCCGACGCTCAGCGATGACCAGCTCATTGATGCGATGATCGAACATCCGATCCTCATCAACCGGCCAATCGTTGTGTCGCCGCTCGGCGTGAAACTCTGCCGTCCATCGGAAGAGGTGCTCGATCTTCTCCCGTCCGCCCAGCGCGGGGCTTTCACCAAGGAAGATGGCGAGCAGGTCATCGACGCCGCCGGCAAGAGGATCGGGGCGTGAACGCGACCGTTGCGGCACGACCCAAGCCGGCGATCAACAGCTTCGAACGCTATTTGAGCGTCTGGGTGGCGCTCTGCATCGCTGTCGGCATCGCGCTCGGCTATTCGCTGCCGAATCTGTTCGCAGCCATCGCATCGGCTGAGATCGCGCGCGTGAACCTGGTCGTGGCTGTGCTGATCTGGCTGATGATCGTCCCCATGCTGCTCAAGATCGACCTCGGCGCGTTGGGGTCGGTTCGCCAACACTGGAAGGGCGTCGGCGTCACCCTCTTCATCAACTGGGCGGTGAAGCCCTTTTCAATGGCGCTGCTCGGCACGCTGTTCCTGGGATGGCTCTTCCGGCCGCTGCTGCCGCAGGGCGAGATCAACGCCTATATCGCCGGGCTCATCCTGCTCGCCGCCGCCCCCTGCACGGCGATGGTGTTCGTCTGGTCGAACCTGTGCGACGGCGAGCCGACCTATACGCTGAGCCAGGTGGCGCTCAACGACGTGATCATGGTCTTCGCCTTCGCACCGCTGGTCGGACTGCTGCTCGGGGTCGCCTCGATCACAGTGCCCTGGGACACGCTGCTCATCTCGGTCCTGCTCTATATCGTCGTGCCCGTCATCGTCGCGCAGATCATTCGTCGGGCGTTGCTATCGTCAGGCGGGCAGCCGGCGCTCGATCGGCTGCTGGCAACGCTTGGGCCGGTGTCGCTGGTTGCGCTGCTGACGACGCTCGTCCTCCTGTTCGGCTTCCAGGGCCCGGCGATCCTGGCTCATCCGCTGGTCATCGCACTGATTGCCATTCCCATCCTCATCCAGGTCTACTTCAATGCGGGCCTGGCCTATTGGCTCAGCCGGCGCTTCGGCGTGGCCTGGTGCGTCGCCGCTCCGGCCGCGCTGATCGGCGCGTCCAATTTCTTCGAGCTCGCGGTTGCAGCCGCGATCAGCCTGTTCGGCCTCAATTCCGGGGCCGCGCTCGCGACCGTGGTGGGCGTGCTGGTCGAGGTGCCGGTAATGCTGTCTGTCGTCAGCATCGTCAAGAAGACGCGGCCCTGGTACGAGCAACGCGTTCCTGCATGATCGCTACACTGCTGGATTCCAGGTCGCTTTCCGACCTGATGGCGGAGCTGAGCGCGGCGGGTCTGCCTGCCAGTGATCTCGCCGAGGCGGGACGCCGCTTCTTTCGGTTCGAGGATGATGTTGGCCTTGTCGGCTATGGCGGGATCGAAGGCGACGGCTCCGACCGCCTGCTGCGCTCGCTGGTCGTGAAGGCCGATCGGCGCGGATGCGGATTGGGCGGTGCCATTCTCACGGCAGTCGAACGCGCTGCAGCTGATGAGGGCGCGACTAGCCTGTACCTGCTCACCACGACCGCCGAGCCTTTCTTTCGCCGTCACGGCTATGAAACAGCCGAACGGACCGACGTTCCTGCCGTCATCGCGCAATCGGCCGAGTTCCGATCGCTATGCCCGGCGAGCGCCGCCCTTTTGTACAAATGGATTGCCTGATGTCGCGTCTTCGTATCCTTCCCGAACCCGATCACATGCCCGCGCTGGACCGTGCAATGATCCGGCCCGATCTCGCCGCCGGGCTCGGCGCGCTTGAGCCGAAACCTCGCATCCTCCTCCTCTACGGCTCGCTGCGCGAGCGGTCGTTCAGTCGCTTCGCGGTCGAGGAAGCGGCCCGGCTGCTCATCCTCTTCGGCGCCGAAGTGCGGATCTTCGATCCGGCCGATCTCCCGCTCCCCGACCAGATCAAGGACGATGATCACCCGGCGGTGCATGAGCTTCGCGAGCATGCGCTTTGGTCCGAGGGCATGGTCTGGTGCAGTCCCGAACGGCACGGCCAGATCACCGGCATCATGAAAGCGCAGATCGACCATTTGCCGCTCGAATTCGGCGGCATGCGTCCGACCCAGGGCCGGACCCTGGCCGTCATGCAGGTTTCGGGCGGATCGCAGTCGTTCAACGCGGTCAACACGTTGCGGCTGCTCGGGCGGTGGATGCGCATGTTCACCATCCCCAACCAGTCGAGCATTGCTATGGCGTTCAAGGAGTTCGACGA
>JAPJRE010000262.1 GCA_030824725.1 Sphingomonas sp. | reverse complement strand
GTGCAGATGGGGATTGCCGCAGCGTGCAGCGCGGGGGGCCTGGCGCTTTTGCTGTCGCAGGCGCCCGCCGTGCTTTCCGGGCGGACGCCACAGGTGACGATCCCGTGGCTGCCGGCGCTGGGATTGGAGGTCAGCCTTTGGCTCGATCCGCTGGCCCTGCTGTTCGCCGGCCTGATCCTGGGCATCGGGCTGCTCGTCATCGTCTATGCGCAAGGCTATCTGAAGAAGACCGAGTCCACGGCGCGCTTCCTGTCGTTCCTGATGCTGTTCCAAGGCGCGATGGTAGGCATCGCTTTGTCGCGCAACGTGCTGTTGGTGCTGGTGTTCTGGGAGATGACCAGCCTCGCCTCGTTCCTGCTGATCGGGTTCTGGCGCGACAAGGCGGAGGCGCGGCAGGGCGCGCGGATGGCACTAACGATCACCGGCGGCGGCGGTCTGGCGCTGATCGCGGGCATGCTGCTGCTGGGCAAGGCGGCGGGCAGCTACGACCTCGCGACGATCCTGACGCGGGCGGACGCGGTGCAGGCTTCGCCCCTGTACCTGCCGATGCTGATCCTGATCCTCGCCGGCGCGTTCACCAAATCGGCGCAGTTCCCGTTCCATTTCTGGCTGCCCCACGCGATGGCGGCACCGACGCCGGTGAGCGCCTATCTCCATTCGGCGACGATGGTGAAGGCGGGCATATTCCTGCTGGCACGGCTATGGCCGGTGCTGGCGGGGACCGACCTCTGGTTCGGCATCGTCACCACCGCCGGGCTGGCGACGATGCTGTTCGGCGCAAGTGTCGCCCTGTTCCGCACCGATCTGAAGGCGATCCTTGCCTATTCGACGATCAGCCAATTGGGGTTGATGGTGATGCTGCTCGGCTTTGGCACCGTTGCGGCGGTGACGGCGGCGATCTTCCACATCCTCAACCATGCCGCGTTCAAGGCGGCGCTGTTCATGCATGCCGGCATCCTCGACCATGAGACGGGCACGCGCGACATCCGGCGACTGGGCGGGCTGGCGGCGATTCTGCCGCTCACCGCGACGCTGGGCGTGCTGGCGGCGGCGGCGATGGCCGGCCTGCCGCCGCTGGGTGGGTTCATCTCCAAGGAGATGATGCTGGAGGAAAGCATGCACACGCTGGCCGCCGGACAGCCGTTGCTCGTGCCGGTGCTCGCCACCATCGCCGCCCTGCTGTCGGCGGCCTATTCGCTGCGCTACGCCGTCGCGCTGCATTTCGGCGCGCGTCGCACCGGCGACGTGGCCGCACCGCATGATCCCGGCGCGCTGCTGCTCGGCCCGCCCGGGATCCTGGCGGCGCTGGCGCTCGCGCTGGGGCTGCTGCCGATGACGCTGGCAGGACCGCTGGTCGTCGCCGCCACCCGCGCGGTGACCGGCGGCACGGCACCCGAGCTGCACCTGGCGCTGTGGCACGGAATCAACCCGGCATTGCTGATGAGCCTTGGAGCGGTCGCTGCCGCAGTCCTGCTGCTGGCCCGCTACCGGGGAATCGCGGCGGTGGTGGCGCGCCTGCCCTCGCTCGACGCCAAGCGGCTGTTCGATGCCGGGATGGCGGGGGCGGTCGCCGGCCTGCGCCAGCTGTCGGGCACGCTCCATATCCCATCGCTGCAGCGCTATCTGCTGGTGCTGTTCGCCGCGGCGCTGGCGCTCGGCATCGATGCCGGGCTGCGATACGGCGTCCCGGCGGGCGACCGCGCGACCACGCCCGCCTCGCCCGTTGCCATCCTCGCCTGGGTCGCGCTGACCGCCGCCGTCGCCGCCGTCGTCGCGGTCGACCGGCGACGCTTTCTGGCGCTGATCTTCATCAGTGTCATCGGCCTCGTCATGGCCCTGGCTTTCATCCACCTTTCCGCGCCCGACCTGGCGCTGACCCAGATCGCCGTAGAAGTGGTCACCATCCTGCTGATGCTGCTGGCGCTCCACCTGCTGCCCGGCAGCCCGCCGCGCCTGTCGGGCGTCCCACGACGGCTGCGCGACGGCGCCCTTGCGGTTGCGGCCGGGCTGGGCGGCGGCTGGCTGGCCTGGGCGGTGATGACCCGGCCCGAACGCCCCGGCATCGCCCGCTTCCACTGGGACAACAGCTATACAGGCGGGGGCGGCACCAACGTCGTCAACGTCACGCTGGTAGACTTCCGCGCCTTCGACACGATGGGCGAGATCATCGTGCTCGGCATCGCGGGGCTGGCGATCTATGCGCTGCTCGAACCCGCGGCACGCGGCACCGCCGGGCGGCGGCTGCGCGCCTGGCGATCGAGCGATCGCCATTCGCCCGAGCGGCATCCGATGATGTTCGTGATGGCGACGCGGCTGCTGCTGCCGCTGGCGCTGCTGGTCGGTAGCTACATCTTCCTGCGCGGCCATAACCAGCCGGGCGGCGGGTTCGTCGCCGCGCTGATCTTCTCGATCGCGATCCTGCTGCAGTATCTCGCCTCGGGCTTCGACTGGACCGATGAACGGCGCAAGCTCGGCGAGCATGCGCTGATCGGCACGGGCGTGCTGATCGCCGCGGCCACCGGGCTGGGCTCGCTGGTGTTCGGCGCGCCGTTCCTGTCGAGCAGCTTCGGCTATTTCCACCTGCCGCTGATCGGCGAGTTCGAGCTGGCCACCGCGATGCTGTTCGACCTGGGCGTCGCCTGCGTCGTGGTGGGGGCGGTGATGATGGCACTGGCCCAGCTCGCCCATGTCGCGCAGCGCGCCGCCGAGGCCGAAGGGGAGGACGAGGCATGAGCCTGGAGTTTCTGGTCGCGTCGGCCATCGCCGTGCTGATCGCGGGCGGGATCTATCTGGCGCTGCGCGGGCGCACCTTCCAGGTCGTGCTGGGGCTCACCTTGCTGTCCTATGCGGTCAACCTGTTCCTGTTCGCGATCGGTCGTCTGGTCGTCGACAAGCCCCCGCTCTACGCCAAGGGAGTCGACTTCCATGCCGATCCGCTGCCGCAGGCGCTGGTGCTGACCGCGATCGTGATCACCTTCGGCATGACCGCGCTGACCGTCATCCTGTCCTTGCGCAGCTTCCTAGAGAGCGGATCGGACCAGGTCGACGGCGATCCCGACCCCGAGACGGAGGCGGCGGCATGACTCTGCTCGATCACCTCCCAGTCGCGCCGATCGCCCTCCCCGCCGTCGTCGCGCCGGTGACGATGCTGATGATGCGGCGACGGCGGATCTTCAGCCTCTATGTGTCGCTCGGCGGCTGTCTGGCGATGCTGGCCGCCGCGCTCGCGCTGTTCGGCATCGCGCAGGACGATGCGATCCGCAGCTATGCACTGGGCGCCTGGCCCGCGCCGTTCGGGATCGTGCTGGTGGTCGACCGGCTGGCCGCGCTGATGCTGGTGCTGGCGGCGGTGCTCGCGTTGGTGGTGCTGGGCCATGCGATCGTCACCGGCGCGGATCGCAAGGGCTGGCATTTCCACCCGCTGTTCCACTTCCAGCTGCTGGGCCTGAACGGCGCGTTCCTGACCGGCGACCTGTTCAACCTGTTCGTCTTCTTCGAGGTGCTGCTGATCGCCTCCTATGGCCTGATGCTGCACGGCCAGGGCGGGCTGCGACTGAAGGCGGGCGTCGCCTATGTGGTGGTCAATATCGTCGGGTCGGCGCTGTTCCTGATCGCGCTGGGGCTGCTCTACGGGCTGACCGCGACGCTCAACATGGCCGATCTCGCGATCAAGGTCTCGGGTCTCGCCGCGGCGGACCAGGGGCTGCTGCGTATCGCCGGGCTGCTGCTGATGGCGGTGTTCGCGCTCAAGGCGGCGGTGGTGCCGATCCATCTCTGGATGCCGCGCACCTATGCCGCGACGATGCCGGTGGTCGCCGCCCTGTTCGCGATCATGACCAAGGTCGGCGTCTATGCGATGATCCGCACCGTGCCGCTGATCTTCGGCGCGCAGGCGGGGGCGGCGGCATGGGTGCCGGCGCCCTATCTCCTTCCCGCCGCGATGCTGGGCGCGATCCTCGGCTTCGTCGGCGTGCTCGCGGCGCGCGGGATGCGGGAGCAGGCCGCCTTCGCGGTGCTCGCCTCCACCGGCACGCTGCTGATGGCGGTTGCCAACTGGCGCGAGGGGACGCTGGCCGCCGCGCTCTATTACCTCCTGCAGGCGACGCTGGCCGGGGCGGCGCTGTTCCTCGTCGCCGACGTGACGATCCGGCGCCGGGGGCAATATGCCGATGCGATCGTGCCCAGCCCGCGGTTCGCCGGACAGGACACGGCGGCGCTGCTGTACATGACCGCCGCGATCGCCGCGGTTGGCCTGCCGCCGCTGGCGGGGTTCGTCGGCAAGCTGCTGATCCTCGATGCCAGCTTCGCGCTGCCGGGCTGGCCGGCGACCTGGGCGACGATCCTCGGCTCGACGCTGATCGGGGTGGTCGGCTTCTCGCGCGCCGGATCGAGCCTGTTCTGGAAGGCGTCCCCGCCCGGCACCGATCCGGTCGCCAGCGTCGCGCGGGCGTGGGGGGATTATACCGCCCCGATCGCGCTGCTGGCGATCCTGGTCATGCTGACGGTCGCGGCGGGATGGATGACGGCACAGACGCAGGCGACCGCGCGACAGATCATGAACCCCGGGCGCTATGTCGCCGCCGTGCTGGGAGCTGCGCGATGAGAGCCCTGCTGCCGCACCCCGCCTTGTCCACGATGCTGCTGATCGTCTGGCTGCTGATGGCGAACAGCATCACGGTAGGTGGTATCGTGCTGGGCGCGATCTTCGCATTGGTCCTGCCGAAGTTCACCCAGCCTTTCTGGCCCGACCGGCCGCGGATGCGCTTCGGGCGCGCCTTCCTCGCCTTTCTGGCGATCGTGCTGTTCGATATCGTGGTCGCCAATTTCCAGATCGCGTGGCTGATCCTGTTCCGCCGCAACCGCGATCTGCGCGCACGCTGGCTGGTGGTCCCCATCGACCTGGCCACGCCCGAGGCGATCACGCTGCTGGCGGGCACGATCAGCCTGACGCCGGGCACGGTATCGTCGGACGTATCGGCCGATGGGCGCTTCCTGCTGGTCCACGCGCTCGACGTCGGCGACGAAGCGGCGGAGATCGCACGGATCAAGGCGCGCTACGAGGCGCGGTTGCAACGGGTGTTCGCATGATCGGGGTGGCCTTGCATATCGCCGCGGGCTGCGTCGCCCTCGCGCTGCTGCTGAACGGGTGGCGGCTGCTGCGCGGGCCGGCGCTCGGCGACCGGATCATGGCGCTGGACACCATGGTCATCAACGCGATCGCGCTAATCGTGCTGATCGGCATGATCGGCGGGAACGACACGTATTTCGAGGCGGCGCTGCTGCTCGCGATGGTGGGCTTCGTCAGCACGATCGCCTATTGCAAGTTCATCCTGCGCGGAGACATCGTCGAATGAAGATCATCGCCGACAGCGTCATCGTCGCACTCCTGTTGTTGGGAGGCAGCTTCGCCCTGATGGGCAGCTGGGGCCTGGTGCGCCTGCCCTCGACGATGGAGCGGCTGCACGGCCCCACCAAGGCGACGACGCTCGGGCTGGGGGCGCTGCTGCTCGCCTCGGTGGTCTATTTCCAGGCGCGGCTGGGCATCTGGACCGCGCACGAGTTGCTGATCTCGCTGTTCCTGTTCATCACAGCGCCGATTTCCGCGAACATGATCGCGAAGGTGCATCTCCACCGTGTCCGGGTCGGGGCGATCAACGAGCCCGACAGCATCGCCGGGCCACCGCCGCGCCCAGGCGGCGAAGGCGATTGGGCGACGTTCGAGGCGCCCCGGCGCGACACACCCGCCTCGACCGCGAATACCTGATCTTGCGCTGCAGTGGGACGAAACGAGCGATTACGAACCGGACGGCTGAAAAATACCGCAGATTTCTGCGGTTTACAAAGTCGTATGGGATTGTCTGGGATCGAGAAATGGTGCGGTTGCAGGAATCGAACGGCTAAAAAATAGATTTATAAATTAATTAGTTACCGCGCCGCAGCAGAAACTGAGCCCCACCTGCAAGGCCCCACTTCCTATTTAT
>JAPJRE010000261.1 GCA_030824725.1 Sphingomonas sp. | reverse complement strand
GCGTCACACATTAGTAACAATCAAGGTCTTCCATGAAGTATCTGCTTCGCGGCGCGTTCGCATGCGCCCTTCTGCTGTACGCCGGCTCGTCCCTCGCATAACACGCACGCCGACGACCAAAACGGGACGGCGTTGAGACGCACCCCCACAGTGATGAGACGCATTCCCCCAACGCAGCCGTCGAACGACATGGCGGCAGCTTGTACGAATTTCGCCATGCCTAGCTACATGGAGGAAGAAAAATGAAGTTCGCGTTCGCGGTGGCAGCCGCGGTCCTGCTCGCGGTGCACGGCACCGCCAGAGCCGCGTCGATCGTCGACACCGGCGCCAGCCCGACGACGAACGAGGGCTATCTCCTGCTCCCCTTCCAAGAGCTTGCCGGTCGCTTCAAGCTTGAGGGGAACACCCAGGTCACCGCGCTTCGTGGCTGGCTCGGGTCTTATGGGACTGGCCAGACGGTCACCGTTTCGATCTACAGCGACGCCGGCCATCTGCCATCCAAGTCACTGTTTTCGAGCGACTTCACGTTTGCCGGCAGTGGCTGGCAGGGGCTTGGCGAGCTGAACTGGTCGCTCGGCGCCGGCAACTATTGGGCGGTCTTCAGCATGCGGGATTGGCCCGCTCCGTTTCACGAGATCTGGATGCCCACCCAGACGCCGAACCCGCTGGGCGCCTATGCGATCGGCGCTGCGGGCAGCTTCGTGTCTCCGCCAGCTTCGGAGCCGCCGATCAATTTTGGCCTGCAGATCGAAGGCACCAGCACCCCGAGCGGCGTGCCCGAGCCGGCGAGCTGGGCAATGCTGATCGGCGGCTTCGGGCTGGCCGGCAGCGCGATCCGCACCCGCCGCAGGCCTTTGGCGGCACTGGCCTGAGACCCGCCGGGGCCGGGGCGGCGATGCCGTGCCCGGCTTCGGCTACAGGTTCACCATCAGGTTGAGCGCGCCATATTTGGTCCAGCGCCCGGGCGGCGCGTTGGGCGCGTCGCGCAGGAAGCGGCCCTTGGCGAGCAGCACCGCGTCCGCCTCCAGCCGCACCGCCCTGCTCAGCCGATAGCGCACCCGCCCGTCGAGCTGATGCCCGGCAAAGTCGCCCGAACGCCCGCGCGCGTCGCGCACCCCGGTGCTGGAGAAGCTGTCGGTCCGCGCGGCCAGCCACATCGGCCGGTAGCTCAGCATCAACTCGGTGCGCGCATCGGGCGCAGCCTCGGCCTGCAGCGACGGCGCGACGACGTTGCTGCGCGCGATGGCATTGTAGAGCCCCGACGGCGCCAGATCGGCGCGGCGCATGCCGAACAGCGTGTCGAACCGGCCATACTGCCCGCCCGGCGCATCGCCGCTCGCATAGTCGAACTCGGCCATCAGCCGCGGCTTCCAAGCGCCCTTCCAGCTATAGCCGACCCGTCCATGGACGAACCAGGCGCGTCCCGACTGGCGCGCGGCACCCGCCACGAGGCTGACCGATTGCGAGCCGGTCTGGCCGATCGCCTCGACTTCATAGTCGAGCCTGGCCGGCGCCGGATCGCGCGCGATGCGGATGGCGGCGGTGTCGAGCGCGCGATCGCGCGTCGGGCGGCCCGGGGTGTCGCGCTCGCCAAGGTGGAAGTAACTGGTCTCGACCAGTGCGGGGCCGATCGTCCGCGCGCGGCTGAGCAACCCTCCCCACAGCACCAGCGCCGTGCCTTCCAGGTCGATCCCCGGCTCGTTCGACCGCAGCGAATCGAGATCGTCGGGCCGGCGGCGCTGGGGCATGGTGTAGATTCCGGTCGCCGCCCAGCGCCCCGCGCTCCAGTCCGCGCGTATACCGGTATAGCCATTGGTGGTGTTGCGATAATCGTCGGCCGCGACCAGCCGCCGCGAGCCGAGATTCAGCATGAAGCGCCCGGCCTGCAGCTTGAGCTTCGACCCGCCCCCCAGCGCCGCGCCGAGATCGAGCTGCACATAGGCCTGCACCGGCTCGAGCGTGTTGACCTCGCCCGTCGTCACGGGGGAACCGTGGTTGCCGTTATAGACGCGGCTGTCCCACACTTCGCCGATGACGCTCAGCGGCCCATGCTGGTAGCGCGCGAGCAGGGTCGTGCGAAAATTGACGAGCTGGTCGCTTTCGTTGAACCCGGCGCGCGCCTGCCCGTCGATCGCCTCGTAGCGGATACGCTCGCTGGCAGCGAAACTTAGCCCCTCGGCGGCCGGCGGCAGCACGCCCTGTGCATGGGCGGCACCCGCCACCCCGCATGCGAGCACCGCAAAAGGCCCCACGCGCCTGAACAACCTGGTCCCCCGGATCTGACGCAATACCACTACGCCAGATCCGCGCGGCCGGTCATCCCGAAATGGTGAGCAGCTCTCGGCCCGCCAGCGAATTCGGCCCGGCGCTGACCAACTCGACTTCGATCAGGTCGCCGATCTTGGACGAGGTCTCCAGATGGACCGACTGCAGCCAAGGCGACTTGCCAATCATCTGGCCGGGGCGCCGCCCCACCCGCTCGATCAGCACCGCGCAGCGCTTGCCCACGCTCGCCTCGTTGAACGCCTGCGAATGGCGGCCGAGCGCGGCCTGCAGCCGCTGCAGCCGCTCGTCGGCCACGGCCCCGGGCAGGTACTGGTCGACCAGATCTGCCGCCGGTGTGCCCGGGCGCGGTGAATATTTGAAGCTGAAGCACTGCGCATAGCGCACCGCATCGACCAGCTGCAGCGTCTCCTCGAACTCGGCCTCGGTCTCGCCGGGGAAGGCGACGATGAAATCGCCCGAGAGCGCGATGTCCGGCCGTGCCGCCCGCACGCGCTCGATGATGCGGAGATAGGAATCGCGCGTGTGGCTGCGGTTCATCGCCTTGAGGATGCGGTCGCTGCCCGCCTGCACCGGCAGGTGCAGGAACGGCATCAGCTTGGCAACATGGGCGTGCGCCTCGATCAGCCCCTCGGCCATGTCGTTGGGATGGCTGGTGGTGTAGCGGATCCGCGCCAGCCCCTCGATCCGATCGAGGGCCACAATCAGGTCGTGCAGGCCGCGGCCATCGTCATCGCCCCAGGCATTGACGTTCTGGCCGAGCAGCGTGATCTCCCGCGCGCCGGCATCGACCAGCGCCTTGGCCTCGTCGACGATCGCCGCATAGGGCCGGCTGACCTCGGCGCCGCGGGTGTAGGGCACCACGCAATAGGTGCAGAACTTGTCGCAGCCTTCCTGCACGGTGAGGAACGCGCTCGCCCCCACCTTGCGGCGCGTGGGCAGCTTGCCGAACTTGCTGGCGATCGGCATGTCGGTGTCGAGGCCGAGCTCGCCCCTGGCAGCCTTGTCCACCAGCTCCGGCAGATTGTGATAGGCCTGGGGACCCACCACCACGTCCACCTTGGCGCGACGGGCGATCTCCTCGCCCTCGGCCTGCGCGACGCAGCCCGCTACCGCGATCATCGGCTTGCCCGCTTTGCGCAGCTTGAGGCGGCCGATCTCCGAATAGACCTTCTCGGTCGCCTTCTCGCGGATGTGGCAGGTGTTAAGGACGACGAGATCGGCCTGGTCCGCCTCGGCGGCGACGAGGCCCTGGGCGGCCATCAGCTCGCCCATGCGCTCGCCGTCATAGACGTTCATCTGGCAGCCGTACGACTTGACGTGATAGGTCTTGGGGGTGGTCATGATCGGCGCGCCTATACGCGGAAATGACGGCAGAAAACAGGCCTTGAGCGTGTTTGCGAAAGGACCCCGCTACCCACCGTCATGCCGGCGAAAACCACGATCCATCGGGGTCTCCGCTCGGGCTCTTGCTGACAGCGAAAGGCGAATGGATCGCGGCCTTCGCCGGGATGACAGCTTATGAGGACGGCTCAGACGCGCCCCTGCACCGCCGCCTTGTATCCGATCGGATCGTCGGCGAAGCGGAACGGCCGCAGCGGCTGGCCGAGCGTGCGCACCAGCGCCTCCTCGATCCGCCGACGGCTCTCCGCGGCGATCGCCTTGCGGCCGGGGAAGTCGCGCGGGTCGAAGGGTTCGAGGAAATGCACGCGCAGCCGGAAGCGCTGCTTGCGCGCCAGCACGCGCTTGGCGTTGTTGAGGCCGCGCTCCTGCCCGATCCAGGCGATGTCCTCGCCCGCCGCGCCGTAATCGAGCATCACCGGCTGGACCATCACGCCCGGCGGCGGCGGTTCGAGCACGCGCAGCATCGGCGTCTTGAACGGCAACAGCGACTTGCCGTCGGTAGTCGTCCCCTCCGGAAAGATGGTGACCGCCCAGGTCTCGGCGAGCGCCTCGCGCAGCTGGTTGATCTGCTCGGCGACACCCATCCGGTTCTCGCGCTTCACGTATACCGTGCGATTGAGGCTCGCGAGCCAGCCGACCAGCGGTGAGGCGCCGATCTCCGCCTTGGCGACGAACGCGGTGCCGCTCGCCCCGCCCAGCGCGAGGATGTCGATCCAGCTGAGATGGTTGGAAACGTAGAACACGTCGCGCTTGAGCGGCGTGCCGACGCGCTTCACCTTGGCGCCGGCGATCCGCGCCGCGCTCGCCAGGAACAACCGCGGCCAGGGCGAGGGCAGCCGCACCAGCCGGAAGAGATAGTGGAGCGGCACGTGCACCAGCAGCGCCAGCGCCAGCCGCGCGATGCGGAACCAGACGCGCGCCAGCTCCGCCCCGGTCAGCCGGGTCGGCAGTCCCTGGGTCGCTTCCTCGCGGCGGCGCCGGGCGCGCTCAGTTCTTGCGCTCGAGCGCAACCCCGTAGAGTTCCATGCGGTGGTCGACGAGGCGGAAGCCGAGCCGCTCGGCGATCTGCTTCTGCAGCAGCTCGAGCTCGGGATCGACGAACTCGATCACCTTGCCGCTCTCGACGTCGATCAGGTGATCGTGGTGCGCCTCGGGCGCTGGCTCATAGCGCGCGCGGCCGTCGCCGAAATCGTGGCGGTCGAGGATTCCCGCCTCCTCGAACAACCGCACCGTGCGGTAGACGGTGGCGATGGAGATGCCGGGATCGATCGCGGCAGCGCGCTCATAGACCTTTTCCACATCGGGATGGTCATCGGCATCGGAAAGCACGCGCGCGATCACCTTGCGCTGTTCGGTGATGCGCAGCCCCTTTTCGTGGCATAGCGCTTCGAGATCAATCTTGCGAACCATGACACCGCTGTAGCGCCATTGGCGCCATCCGAAAAGGGCAAGCCGTTCGCTCACGTTGATCGAGCAAATGCGAAAACGCCGGCCGCGGACGGGGTCCGGGCCGGCGCTTCATGCTTGGTCCCTGGGGACGGACGCTCAGCGGGTCTTGCGACGCTTGGTGCCGAGGCCGATCTTCTTCGCCAGGCTGCGGCGCTGCTCGGCATAGTTCGGGGCAACCATCGGATAGTCGGCCGGCAGGTTCCACTTGGCGCGATACTGCTCCGGGGTCATCTGATAGTGGGTCATCAGGTGACGCTTGAGCATCTTCAGCTTCTTACCGTCCTCAAGGCAGACGATATAGTCGGGCTTCACCGAAGCGCGCACCGACACGGCGGGCTCCTGCTTCACTTCCGGCTCCGGCTGCACGGTGCCGAGGCCGCTGAGCGCGCCGTGCACGTTCGAGATCAGCTGCGGCAGATCCGACACTGCAACGCTGTTGTTGCTGACATGCGCCGCAACAATATCCGCGGTCAGCGCGATGAGGGTTTCCTGAATTTCAGATGACGCTTCCATGATATTCCTTTCGACCCGTTCACGGCGACTATTTTCCTGTCACCTGAACCGCCCTATCGTCCGAAGCACAACGATTGGCAAGAGATCAAGTCGCAATTAATATAAATTTTCTGCCAGCGATCGTGCCAAAGTGAGAGCATCGAACGCCTGACCGCTAGTACCGCGATAATAGCCGCGCCGTTCGCCTACTTTTGCGAAGCCCTCGCGGTGATAGAGGCGAATAGCTCCATTGCCCGCACGCACTTCAAGATGGACCTTGGTCGCGCCGCGATTGCGCGACTCCGCGAGCACTGCCCGCAACAACGCACCGCCGACCCCCTGTCCGCGCGCGGC
>JAPJRE010000260.1 GCA_030824725.1 Sphingomonas sp. | reverse complement strand
ATTCGGGCAAGACCCTCTACGGCCTGCTCGGCTTCATGGGCGCGACGGTGCTCGCGCTGTGGCACGTCATCCGCCATCCCAGCCGCTTCCGCTTCAACGCGACAGTGCAGCGCTTCGAAGTGGTCGGCGTCGGCGCGCTCGGCATCATCGGGCTGATGAGCTTCCTGATCGGCATCGTCATCGCCCAGCAGGGATCGGTGCAGCTGCGCCAGTTCGGCGCGGAGATCTACACGATCAACCTGCTCGGCCGGCTGACCCTGCGCGAGCTCGGTATCCTGATGACCGCGATCATGATCGCCGGCCGATCGGGCTCCGCCTTCGCCGCGCAGATCGGCACGATGAAGCTGACCGAAGAGATCGACGCGATGCGCACGATCGGCGTCTCGCCGATGGAGGCGCTGGTGCTGCCGCGTGTCTTCGCGGTGGTGTTCATGCTGCCGCTGCTCGGCTTCTACTCCTCGATCATCTCGATCATCGGCGGCGGGCTGCTCTGCTGGGTGGACCTCGGCATTCCCCCGGTGACCTTCGTCCAGCGCCTCCAGGAAGTGGTGCCGCTCACCGATCTGTGGGTCGGGCTGGTCAAGGCACCGGTCTTCGGCGCGATCATCGCGATCGCTGGCTGCTTCCACGGCATGCAGGTGGAAGGCGATGCCGAACAGGTCGGCCAGCGCACCACCACCGCGGTGGTGCAGGCGATCTTCCTGGTGATCGTGCTCGATGCCTTCTTCGCGGTGTTCTTCACCAATGTGGGCTGGGCATGACCGACGTTTCCCAGGACGAGCGCGAAATCCTGATCCGCGTCCGCGGCCTGCGCAACGGTTTTGGCGAGCAGATCGTCCATGACGGGCTGGACCTCGACGTGCGCCGCGGCGAGATCCTCGGCGTGGTCGGCGGGTCCGGCACTGGCAAGTCGGTGCTGATGCGCTCGATCATCGGCCTGCAGTCGCCGCTCGACGGCTCGGTGGAGGTGTTCGGCGAGAACACCATCGGCCGCGAGGAAACCGAGGCGATGGACATCCGCAAGCGCTGGGGCATCCTGTTCCAGGGCGGCGCGCTGTTCTCGACGCTGACGGTCTCCGAAAACGTCCAGGTGCCGCTCAAGGAATTCTATCCCGGGCTCGACCAGGCGCTGCTGGAGGAAATCGCCGCCTACAAGGTGGTGATGACCGGCCTCCCGCCCGAAGCGGGCCCCAAATATCCCGCCGAGCTTTCGGGCGGCATGAAGAAGCGCGCCGGCCTGGCGCGCGCGCTGGCGCTGGATCCCGAGCTGCTGTTCCTCGACGAACCGACCGCCGGGCTCGATCCGATCGGCGCGGCGGCGTTCGACGAGCTGACCGCATCGCTCCAGAAGACGCTGGGGCTCACCGTGTTCCTGATCACCCATGATCTCGACACGCTCTACGCGATCTGCGACCGGGTCGCGGTGCTGGCGGACAAGCGGGTAATCGCGGTGGGGACCATCCCCGAGCTGCTGGCGTTAGACCATCCGTGGATCCAGGAATATTTCAACGGACCGCGCGGCCGCGCCGCGGTCGCGGGCCCGAACCGGCCGGTGCATGAGGATAAGAGGGGCTGATGGAAACGCGTTCCAATCATGTGCTGGTCGGCGCGGTGGTGCTGATCCTGCTCGCCGTGCTCTGCCTGTTCATCGTCTGGCTGTCGCGGCTGGGCGGTGGCGACGAGCGCCAGTACGACATCTTCTTCAAGCAATCGGTCGACGGCCTCAGCCGCGGTTCGTCGGTCAGCTTCTCGGGCGTGCCCGCGGGCCAGGTGAAGGACATCCAGTTCTGGCGCCCGGACCCCAGTCTGGTGCGCGTGCGCATCAGCGTGCAGCCCGACGTGCCGATCCTCGAAGGCACCAACGCGACGATCCAGGGCAGCTTCACCGGCCCCAGTACCGTGCAGCTGGACGGCGCGGTGAAGGGCCAGCCGCCGATCGAATGCCCCAAGGAGAACCCGCGCGCGGCCTGCCCGCTGGGCGTTCCCGTCATTCCGACCAAGGCGGGCGGCCTCGGCGCGCTGCTCAGCTCGGCGCCGAAGCTGCTCGAGCGGCTGACCACGCTCACCGAGCGCGTCTCCGACCTGCTCGACGAGAAGAACCAGGCCTCGATCTCGGGCATCCTCGCCAACACCAACCGGCTGACCAAGTCGCTGGCCGATCGCGGGCCGGAGATCGCCGCGACGCTGGCCGAAACCCGCATCGCGATCCAGCAGGCCGGCGCCGCTGCGCAGCAGATCGGCCAGCTCGCCGCCACGACCGACGGCCTGGTGACGAGCGACATCAAGCCGACCATCGCCAATCTCAACGCCACCATCACCTCGGCGCGCAAGAGCGTCGAGACGCTGGATGCGACGATCGGCGACGCCCGGCCGGGAATCCAGGCTTTCTCGAACAAGACGATGCCCGAGGTCGGCCAGCTCGTGCAGGATCTGCGCGAGATGTCGATCGCGCTCACCAATGTCGCGCACAAGCTCGATCAGGGCGGAGCTTCCAGCCTGATCGGGGCGCCTGCGCTGCCCACCTACAAGCCGAAGAAGTGAGGTTCCGGATGAACAAGTCCGCCATCGCCGCGCTGCTCGCCGCCGTGCCGCTTTCCGGATGCATTTCCTTCGCGGCCAAGCCGCCCGCCTCGCTGCTGACGCTGCAGCCGGCGGCGGTGCTGCCGGCGGGCGAGGTCCAGCAGTCGGGCACCGTCAAGGCCGTGACGATCGGCCCCGTCAACGCGCCGCAGGAGCTGGCGACGACGCGCGTGCCGGTCCATTCGGGGCCGGGCGGGACGACGATCGCCTATGTGAAGGACGCGCAGTGGGTGGAAGGGCCCGCCAGCCTGTTCGGCCGGCTGCTGGCCGACACCATCGCCGCGCGGACCGGCCGCATCGTGCTCAGCCGCCGCCAGTCGCTGAGCACCCCCAGCGCCAGCCTGGGCGGCGACGTGCGCAGTTTCGGCGTCGACGCGAGCAAGATGGAAGCGGTGGTGGTGTTCGACGCGTCGCTCGGCCGCGAAGGCACCCAGGCGTTCGAGCGTCGCCGCTTCGAGGCGCACGTGCCGATCCCCGCGGTGACCACCGCCGCGATCGGCCCGGCACTCAACCAGGCCGCCAACCAGGTCGCCGCCGAAGTGGCGGACTGGGTCGGGAAGTAAGGCTCAGGGCCGGCGGCGGATAGCTGCCGGCAGGTCGCAGACGTTGAGCCCCGTCGCGACCGTCGGCGGAGCGGGGTTCTCGCGCAGCGCCAGCATCGCGGCATAGCGCGGATTGTCGGTCGCGCGGACCTGGAAGTGCGGCCGCTCGTCGGGCGGCAGCTGGCTGGCGAGCCGCACCCAGGCGATGCCGGTGCGCTCGCCCGCGGTGGCATAGACGCCCATCGCCGCCTCGCTGCGTGGCAGCGCCGAGAGATACTGCATTCCCTCGATGATCCGCCCGACCACCGTGTAGTTGCGGTCGAGCCGCCGCGCCGACTGGCCGATCGGCGTGAACAGCTCGGCGCCGGTGCCGGTATCGGGCAGCGCGTCGCGCGCCACGCCGACCATGCCGTAGCAATGGGTAAGCCATGCCGCCTTGCCGTCGCTGGCGATCGGCCAGCCATCGGCGGTGACGCCGGTCGCGCTCGCGTAGGAGTCCGGCCTGGCGAGGCGCTGGGCAGGGGTGAAGGCACCGATCTCGAACTCGGCCGGCGGTCGGGTGAGGAGCTCGGGCGGCAGCGGCTTCTTCTCGGTGGGATCGCCCCATTGCGCGACCCAGTTCTCCTGCACGCGGTAGACGCTCTCGCCATCCCACCAACGCGCCGCGGCGAGCTTGCGGATGTTGCTGACATGCGCCGGCGCGAAGCGCGCGGCGAGGCGGATGGCGACCTGCTTGCCGTTCTGGAGCTGGATCAGCAGGATCTCGTCGTCGGGGAGGTCGCGCCAGTCCTCCGGCGCCGGCTCTGCCGCCGAGGGGGCTGGCCGCGGCGCCGCCCCGGTCTGCGGGGCATTCTGGGCGGCGAGCGGCGCGGCGGCGGCGAGGGTCGCGGCGAGGACGAGCAGGGTTTTTGCCATGGGGGAAGCTTGGCATGCCAACGGGCGCTTGCCTAGCCGCCCAAGGAACGGTAGGGCCGCGCCTTCTAGGTATCCTGCGGAGCGGTGGCCGAGTGGTCGAAGGCGCTCGCCTGGAAAGTGAGTATACGGCAAAACCGTATCGAGGGTTCGAATCCCTCCCGCTCCGCCACTTAGCTGTCCAGCGCGATCCGGCTGGGTCTCGAACCCCCTATAAATTCTCAACTTTCTCGGGCTACAGCGTCCAGCAGTGTCCGGCCCGATCCAGCCCAAGCCGACGGGTTTTGGGGGCATTTTGGGGGCATTGAAACCAAAGGGTGGGGGCATGCTGACCGACGCAGCAATCAAGAAAATCAAGGCTGGCGACAAGGACCGAAAGGTGCCGGATTCGGGCGGCTTGTACCTGTTCGTCACCAAAACCGGCCATCGCTCCTGGCGGTTGAAGTATCGCTTTGGAGGCAAGGAGCGGCGGCTGGTGTTTGGCGCATACCCGGAAATCAGCCTCGCTGATGCCCGAGATATGCGGGACGATGCCAAGCGCTTGCTGAAACAGGGGCGCGACCCTGGTTATGAACGCAAGAAAGAGAGATTGGCCAACGTCGCAAAACAGGACCATTTGCTGGAAGTTGTTGCTCGCGAGTGGCACGAAATCCAGAAGCCTCGCTGGAAGCCGGTTCACGCGGACGACGTGATCACAAGTCTTGAGCGAGACATCTTTCCCACGCTGGGCTCGTTCGCGGTGGCCGACATCGACAAGCCAATGGTGTTATCAGCCCTGCGTGCCGTCGAGGATCGCGGCGCAATCGAGACGGCTCGTCGAATTCGTCAACGCCTGTCGGCGATCTTCGAATATGCGGAAGCAAAAGGGCTGGTGATCGCCAACCCTGCACTCGTCGGTAAGTCCCTCAAGAAAGCGCCCTCAGGTAAGCGCTGGCCGGCGCTACTCGACCTGCACCAGATCAAGGAACTTGTCACGGCGGTCGATGAGGCTGGTGCAAATCCCGTGACGAGGCTTGCCTCAAGGCTGATGGCGCTGACGGCCCAGCGGCCCGGGATGATCCGGCGCGCGCCGTGGAGCGAGTTCCAGGGAATAGACTGGGACAAACCCGACGAACCAGCGCCCAATGCGATATGGCGGATACCTCCCGCGCGCATGAAGCTTGAAATGGATCTACGCGAGAACGAGGTCTTTGAGCATGTGGTGCCGCTTACAGTTGAGGCGGTCGAGGCGCTCCGGGCAGTATATCGGCTCACCGGTCGCGGGCCTCTAGCTTTTCCGAATAACCGCTCGGCGAGCGTTCCGCTTAGCGAGAATTCGGTGGGCTACCTCTACAACCGTCTGGGCTACAAAGGCCGCCACGTGCCGCATGGTTGGCGAGCAAGTTTCTCGACCTTGATGAATGCACACTTTGCTTCGCTATATCCTGTCGGCACCAAGCCGCAGATGATCATTGAGCGACTATACATCGATTTGATGCTCGCGCATGTGCCTGAGGGGATATCAGCGGCCGAGTTCAGATACAATCGAAGTGGCTATTTGGAACAGCGGCGCCAGATCGCTGAACTATGGGCGAGCTGGGTCATGCACGGCCAGAAGAGCGCTCATGATCTGCTCGACGGGCCTCGCCGGCCGCTTTCAAGGACGCGGTGACCCGACAAGCCACCATCGTCCGCGATATCCGGAATTTGTCGAGAGGTAACCACGGCGGGTGAAAGGATTAAAGGTGAGGTATCGGGACGAAATCCGTGCGATAGCGAATAGTAGATCAGTTCGATACCTGCTTCACTTTACTCAAGCGGTCAACCTTGCTGGCATCGTAAGGCACGGGCTTCTGTCGCGGAGCGAGCTGGATAAGCCAGAACATCTCGCTTACGCCAGTGATTACTTCAGGAGAGATAGTAATGATTGAGCTGTCTCGGTGTCGGTATTTCGAACCCTTCGCGTCGCATCTGCCGCCACACCTTGCGAACACCATAGACGC
>JAPJRE010000259.1 GCA_030824725.1 Sphingomonas sp. | reverse complement strand
GCTCGAGCGACAGCGAGATATGGGCGGCTTCGGCGTCCTCCCCCAAGCCGTCGAGCAGCGTTATCGCATCCACAAGGTGCGTACACACCGTCTCGATCCCAGCGCCCCGTTCGTCCATTTTTTCTAAAACTCGCGTATCTTTATATCCACATTGGATTTTCGGCTACGCGGCGACAAGTCAGGAGTTATCCCGACACGGGACACACCTAGAGCATCGCTGAACGGGATCGCAAGGCTTTGCGCATTGCGTCGCTAGGTTCATTTTGGATATGATCATGCCTTCGCTTGCAAGGGAAGGCCTGTGACGCCGCTTTCAACGCTCTTGGAGCGCACCGAAGCCATTTACCTGACCCATGGGTCCGGCAGCGCCGCATACCTGCTCGAGCAGATCGAGGCGGCGATCCGCGACGGCGCGCCCGCGCAGCGCATCTGCGAGCTGGACCACCTGCTGCAGCTTATCGAATATCGCGACCGCACCCTGGCGCTCTACGGAAACCTCTGATGGTTGCGCGCTCGTAGCGCGACCTAGCCGGCAATCCGAGAGAGGATCGCTCGCAGCGGCGGTGGTGGATAGGGATGGATTCGAACCACCGTAGGGCGAAGCCCGGCAGATTTACAGTCTGCTGCCTTTAACCACTCGGCCACCTATCCATGGAGACCGCCGCTTGCGAGCGAGGGGGCCCAATGCCGAAGCGAATCGAACCTGTCAACGCCTTGCGTGCACTCTTTTGCGCGCATAGCGTCCCGCCCTCACAATTTGGGGGGATAACATATGCGTCGCACGATCCTGACTCTCACCGCCGCGCTGCTCGCCAGCGCACCGATCGCCGCGCAGACGATCCAGACCGCGCCCACCGATCGCGTCATCGATCAGGGCACCAACCATTCGGAGGTGATGCGAATCGCGCAGTACCTCACCGACGTGATCGGCGCGCGGCTCACCAACTCGCCCGGCATCCGCAAGGCCGAGGACTGGACCCAGGCCAAGTTCCGCGAATGGGGCTTGGTCAACGTCCATAAGGAAGGCTTCGAGTTCGGTCGGGGCTGGTCGAACGAGAAGCTGGCGGTGCGCATGGTCGCCCCTCGCCCGCTCCAGCTGATCGCCGCCCCCCTGCCCTGGACGCCCGGCACCAGTGGCGCGATCACCGGCGAGGTCGTCCTCGCCCCGCTCGCCGACGAAGCCGCCTTCGCCCAGTACAAGGGCAAGTTGAAGGGCAAGCTGGTCCTGATCACCGAACCGCGCGACCTGGAGGAAGCGACCGAGGCGCCGTTCAAGCGCTGGAGCGTCGAGGAACTGGCCAAGCGCGACTTCTACGACCTGCCCAATGGCGGCGGGGAACGCCCGTTCAACCCCGCCCGCCTCACCTTCGCCGGCAAGCGCGACGCCTTCCTCAAGGCGGAGGGCGCGATCGGCTATGCGATCATGTCCAGCCGCAACGGCAAGCTGGTACACGGCCAGAACAGCCAGTTCCAGGTCGGCCAGTCGGGCGCGCTGCCCGGCATCGAGATCGCGGCAGAGGATTATCGCCGCCTCGCCCGCCTCGCCAAGATGGGCGCCAAGCCGATGCTGGAGATCGACGCGGTCAACCATTTCGACGACAGCGACACCAAGGCCTATAACGTTCTCGCCGACATCCCCGGCACCGATCCCAAGGCCGGTTATGTGATGGCCGGCGCGCACCTCGACAGCTGGGCGATGGGCGACGGCGCAGCCGACAACGCCGCTGGCAGCGCGATGGTGATGGAGGCCGCGCGGATCATCAAGGCATCGGGCATCAAGACCAAGCGCGCGATCCGCTTCGCGCTCTGGTCCGGCGAGGAGCAGGGGCTGCTCGGCTCGATGGCCTATGTCGAGGCGCATGTCGCCAAGCGCCCGGTCGATCCCAGCGCGACGGGCACCGTCCGCTACATGACCTGGAGCCGCGCCTTTCCGATCACGCCGGGGCCGGACCACGGCAAGCTCGCCGCCTATTTCAATCTCGACAACGGCTCGGGCAAGATTCGCGGCATCTATGCACAGGGCAACACTGCGGTGATGCCGATCTTCGAGCAGTGGTTCACGCCGTTTCGCACGATGGGCGCGACCATGGTCTCCGCACGCCGCACCGGCAGCACCGACCATGTCTTCTTCGACGCGGTGGGCGTGCCCGCGTTCCAGTTCATCCAGGACCCCCTCGACTATGGCTCCATGGTGCATCATACGGACGTCGACACGTTCGATCATCTGAAGGCCGACGATATGCGCCAGGGCGCAACCATCCTCGCCGCATTCCTGATCAACGCCGCCAACAGCGATCAGCCGCTGCCGCGCGCGCCGCTTGCGACCGCGCCGACCCCGGCCGATCAGTTCTATACCCTCCCGGAGTCTGCACACTGATGAAACGTCGAGGCCATCGTCCCAGCCAGGCATCTGCATCGCGGCCGCGTTTCTACGGCCGCCACGCGGTGCTCGCGGCACTCGCCAATCCCGAGCGGACGGTGCGCAAGATCTGGGGCACGCGCGAGGCGCTGTCGGCGCTGGACCTGCCCCCGGTCATCCCGATCACCTATGCCGACGCGGCCGATCTCGGCCGCCTCGTGCCGGCCGATGCGCCGCACCAGGGGCTGGTGATCGAAGTCGACCCGCTCGAGGAGATCTGGCTGGGCGATCTCCTTGAGCAGGGTGCCGAGGACCGGCGCCCGCTGTTGGTACTCGACCAGGTGACCGATCCGCACAATGTCGGCGCGATCCTGCGCTCGGCCGCGGCGTTCGACGCGCTCGGCATCGTCACGCAGGACCGGCACGCACCGCCCGAGACCGGCACCCTCGCCCGCTCGGCGGCGGGCACGCTGGAAGTGGTACCCTGGGTGCGCGTGGTGAACCTGTCGCGCGCGCTCGACGAAATCGCCGAAGCCGGCTTCTGGCGCGTCGGCCTTACCGGCCATGCCAAGGCGACGCTGGGCGAAGTGATGGGCGAAGGCCGCGTCGCACTGGTGCTCGGCGCCGAGGGCGAAGGCATGCGCCAGAACACCGAGGCGCATTGCGACCAGCTCGCCCGCCTGCCGATCTCGCCCAAGGTGGAAAGCCTGAACGTGTCGAACGCCGCGGCCGTGGCGCTCTACGCGGTCAACACCCGCGGCTGAGGAGCACACGCATGTCCAGGATGCTGCGCACGCTGGCGCTGGTGCTGCTCGCCCCGCTGGTGCTGGCGAGTTGCCTGTTCGTGCCCGGCAAGTTCGACTCCGCGCTGACCATCCACCGCGATCGCAGCTTCACCTTCACCTACAAGGGTGAAGTTGTCACCCTCGACCTCAAGGGGCTGGGCGGCGACTTCATGAAGATCGCCGAGGAAGAGGGCGGCAAGAAGGGCAAGAACGGCTCGGCCGATCCCACGAAGGTCAAGGCGGCCGAGCAGGCGAAGCGCGACGAGGAATATCGCAAGCTCGCGGTCGAGCTCGCCAAGGAGGCCGGCTATCGCAGCGTCGAATATCGCGGCAACGGCATCTTCTATGTCGATTTCGCGCTGTCGGGCGTACTCGATCACGCCTTCGTCTACCCCTATAATCAGGATGGCGAGATCATCCTGCCCTGGATCGCCATCGAGCTGCGCGGCAAGGACGCCGTGCGCGTGAAGGCACAGGGCTTTGCTCGCCAGAAGAGCGAGGCGGCGGGCCTGGGCAGCATGGGCGCCGGCCTGTCCGAAGGCGCCGAGGCGGCCGATCGCATGGAAGGCAGCTTCACCCTCACCACCGATGCCGAGATCATCAGCCAGAACAACGAGGCGGGCGCCGAGACCGTCGGCAGTGACAAGGTGATTCGCTGGACGGTCGATACCCGGACCAAGGACGCGCCGATGGCCGCGCTGCGCGTGGCGCCGCTGCGCTGATACGAAAACGGGCGGATGCCATCGGCACCCGCCCGCCCTCTCCACCCCCTTTGGGGATAGGGTTCAGGCCAGTTCCCACTCCAGGGTGATCTCGGCCTTGAGCAGCTTGGAGACCGGGCAGTTCGCCTCGGCACCTTTGGCGAGCGCCTCGAACTGCTCCTGGCTGATGCCGGGCACTTCGGCGCGCAGCTTCAGGTCCGAACGGGTGATGCTAAAGCCGTCGCCGTCCTGCTCCAGCTTCACCGCCGCCGTCGTCTCCAACGTGCCGTCGCTGAACCCCGCCTGGGCGAGCGCAAAGCTCAGCGCCATGGTGAAGCAGCCGGCATGCGCGGCGGCGACCAGCTCTTCCGGGTTGGTGCCCTTCTCGTCGCCAAAGCGCGTATTGAAACTGTAGGGCGTCGCCTCCAGCACGCCCGAGGGGCTGGTCAGCTGGCCTTTGCCGGCCTTGCCCAAGCCGGTGTAGCGGGCGGTGGCGGTGCGGGTGGTCATGGCAGGCTCCTGGAAAAGGTCGGGCCGGGGAATCGACCCCGGCCCGCTTGTATCACTTGCACGTGACGTTGTTGCGATCGATCGAACGACCCGCCGCCGCACCCGCCGCCGCGCCGAGCAGCGTGCCCAGCGTCTGCGAACCGCCCGGCGCGATGATGTTGCCGAGCACGCCGCCCGCCACGCCGCCGACGATCAGGCCGGTCGTGCCGTCGTTGCGGCGGCAATAATAGCGGCCGTCCTGGCCACGATAGACGCGATCATTCTGCGACAGGCGACGCTCGCGGGCACGCGGATTCTCGCGATAATAGCGGTCGGCATAATAGCCGTTATAGGCCGGGTCCGGCCGATTATAGTCATACTGGCGATAGCCGCGGTCGCGGGCATTGCCGAGGCCGTAGCCGCCTTCGGTGCAGCCGGAAACCAGCGTCGCTGCAGCGACCATGCTCAAAGCGAAGATGCGCATCTTGTCTCTCTCCTGATCCATTTCGAAAGTGGGTGGGCAATGCACGGCCGCGCGGAAGGTTGCGCGGCCGTGCCGATCCGGGGAGCCTCAGGAAGGCGCGGCGTCGCTGCGGCGAAGCGCGTCCGTCTGGCCGGCGACCAGCGTCGGCGCCGTGCCACCCGCGAGTGCCGGCGCGAAGGCCTCGCGCTCGTTCGCCGGGATCGACGCGGTGGGATCGGGACGGAACTGCTCGATCGCGCGCTGGCTGCCGTCGGGATGGCTATCGCCCATCAGGTCGGTCGGCACCGTGCCGGGCTCGGCCGCACCCGCGCGGCGGTTCCACAGCGTGCCGAACGCGATCGCACCGATCGCCCCCAGCCCGGCGGCGGCGATCGCAGCGATGCCGGTCCGCCCCAGCGTCGCACGCTTCTGGACCTTGGTCGCCGGCGCAGCAGCCTTGGGCGCGCGCTTCGGGCGGGCTTTGGGCGCCGGCCTGGCGACGGCTGGCGCTGCCTTGGTGTCGGCGGCGGCTGCCGTGGTCGCGGCCTTGGGGGTGCGCTTGCGCGGCGTGGGGGTCTTGGGCGTCTTGCTGGCAGTGGCCATCGAAATCTCCTTTCGGTTACGGCACGGTCAACGGGGCGGGGTGCGGGCGTGTTCCGAGCGATGCGCGATCAGCGCGCGCAAATGCGGGTGCGTTGGTTCACCCAGCAGCCGTCCTTTCGAGTGACGGTGCCCAGCGGGTCCATCGCCTTGTCGTCGTCCGGATCGGCATTCCAGGTCGCGTCGGCCTTGCCGTCGGCGCGGGTGGTGACCACGGCGAAGTGCGACTGGGCCGGCTTGCCGTCGCTCCAGGTGTTGAGCGTGTAGCCGCCGTCGCCCATCGGATAGACCTGGCAGCGGCCGTCGAGCAGCGTCTTGCCGTCGACCTCGAAGCGGCATTGCTTGGCGGCGGAATGGGGCGAGGCTTCGTCCTTCGCCACGGTCGCGACGCTGGGGGAGGGTGTGGGGCTGGGCGTCGCGACGGGCGGAGACTGGACATTCGCGGCACCGGCATTGTCGGCGGTCCGTGGGCTGTTGCAGGCGGCCAGCGGGGCAAGGAGCAGCAGCGTTGCGGCGATCGAACAGGTCTTCAGGGACAAACGGCGTCTCCGCATGAGGTTGCCCGCCCTACCCGCGCGGTTGGGGTTCTGTTCCCGCGCAGACGGTGGAGCAAGCAATAGCCCCTCCCCTTCAGGGGCGGGGTTGGGC
>JAPJRE010000258.1 GCA_030824725.1 Sphingomonas sp. | reverse complement strand
CGTCCGTATAGGCTCCGTCATCCGTCTGCAGCCACATCAGCGGCTTCACCTGGCCGCCGGCATGGGTCGTGCGCGCGAAGACCAGGCCGTCGGGGCTGGAGAAGTCGTTGCTGTCGGTCAGCCCCGAAAGATTGATGTTGGTCTTGTCGAGATCGGCGCCTGCACCGAAGGCATAAATGTCCCAGGTGAAGCTGGTCGCTTCGGTATCGGCCTCCTTCATGCGGATGACATGGCCGTTGGGATTGCCGTAATTGGCCGTCTGCGCCGTGCCGAACGGGTCGTTGTAATGGCGCGGGTTGGCGGCGTCGGTGCCGGTGAGCGGGCGGCCGGAGGCATTGTTGTTGGTCAGCGTGACGTAGATTTCGCCGGTGGCCGGGTTCACCGCCGTCCATTCCGGACGATCCATCGGCGTCGCGCCGAGCTTGTCCGCGGCGAGGCGGGCATGGACCAGCACATCGGCCTGGTCGGCGAAGGCATAGGCGGTGTTGGTACCGTCCAGCCCGTTCTGGCCATAGACGAGCGGCAGCCAGCTGCCGGTGCCGTCGGCATTGAACTTGGCGACGTACAGCGTCCCGTTGTCGAGATACTTGTCGCCCATCGCCAGGCGATCGGTGGCATTGGCATCGGCCGCGACCCAGGCGGTCGCCGAGACGAACTTGTAGATATATTCGCGGCGCGAATCGTCGCCCATGTACCAGGCCGGCTTCTTGCCGACGACGAACGCGCCGGGCCAGCAGCCTTCATGGCCGAGCCGGCCGAGCGCGGTGCGCTTGCGCGGCGTCGAGGCGGGCGCATAGGGATCGATCTCGACGACCCAGCCGAACTGGTTCGGCTCGTTGCGGAAGTCGTCCGTGGCGGCGCCGGTGCCGGCGCGCGCGTCCCAGCGGCGGAACAGCGTGTTGGTGGCATCGGCGGCGGTGACCGTCGACCAGCCATAGTTGCCCGTGCTGCTGGTCACGCCGTAGCGGCTCAGCCCGGCCAGCTCCTTGGCGGAGCGGTTGGCATTGTCGCCGCTGCGGCGGAAATAGCCCGCCCAGTTCTCCTCACAGGTGATCGCGGTGCCCCAGGGCGTGATGCCGTTGGCGCAGTTGTTGATGGTGCCGCGGCCCGCCACGCCGGTCGGTGAATAGACGGTGCGGAGCAGCGCCGAGCCCCTGGCCGGACCGTTGAACGCCATCGGCGTCGCCGGCGTGATGCGGCGGTTGTAGGTCGAATCCTGCTTCACGCTCCAGGCACGGTTCGCGCCTTCGCTCAGCTCGGTGACCGACACGCCGTGGCAATCGATTTCCTTCTGCGCCTCGGCTTCGGGGCGCACGCCGCCGCTGCTGGTCGCGCCGTTCGGATGCAGATACTGCTGGTTGATGTTCTCGTGGTTCTGCACGAGCAGGCCGCGCGTCGAGCTGGTCGCGTCGGGGGCGGTGCCGGCGGCGTTGAGGCCGTACCACCAGAGCGCGTCGCCATGGTCGCCGATGCGCTGCGCGAAGTTCGTGTCGGTGCCGTCGTTCTTGTAGGCCGGGACGCCCGCGGCGATCGGATCACCGGTGCGGTTGATCACGCTGACGGTATAGCCGGTCGGCACGGTGACGACGTCGAGCTTGTTCTTGGCGATCGCGGTGAAGCCGAGCGCCGGCGGGGCAACGGTGACCGTCGTCGTCGCGGTGGAGGTGTGCCCGGTATTGTCGGTCGCGGCGAACTGGAAGGTGAAGGTGGTCTGCTGGGCGAGGGCAGGCGCCACAAAGGTCGCGATGTCCTGATTCGCGTTGGTGAGGGTGACGGCCGGCCCGGCAGTCTGCGTCCAGGCGACGCCCGTGATCGCGCGATCGTCATAGGCGGTGCCGGTGAGAGTCACGAGGCGACCCCCGCTGGTCGTGATCGCGCCGCCGGCCGTGACGACCGGAGCAACGTCGGGCCGCAGCTCGGGGCTGCTGTCGCAGGCGGCGAGCAGCGATCCGCCCATCGTAGCGGCGACGATCGCGCTCGATCCGCGGAGCAGCGTCCGCCGCGAATAGCGCTGGTCGGCCAGTTCGTTGAGCGTCACCGCATCGCTGCGGTTGGTATCCACGTCGCCGTCGCTATAGTCGAACGGCGCCTCGATCAGGTCGGTCATGGGGGTCCCCTCTGTTGCCCGGGCGCGAGATCCCGGTTGCGCTCGCCATGGGAGCCGAGGGTGAAACGCTGATGGATCTTTCGTTACCGATCGGCGGCATGCGCGTGGCGGTCAGGTGACACTTGCCAAGGCGATGCGAGCGGCTAAGCGCAGCGCGATGACCCCGGAAGCCGCCGATCGCGATCCCCCGCCGCCGCCCAGCCTTGTCGGCCGGGCGCTAGAGCGGCTGCATCGGCGGCCGCGCGCGGTGGAAGGCAGTGCGGTGCCGGTGGCGCGGCCGTGGCTGATCCTCACGCTGGCGCTGCTGATCGCCGCCGGACCCGTGGCGACGATCGCCGGCGCGACCCTGCTGACACGCGCCGTCGTGCGCGAGACCGCCGTGGTGCAAGCGGCATCGGCACCCCGGCTCGTCGCCGCGCGGCAACAGGAAGCGGCGCGGGCGGTGCTGGCTACCGCGATGGCGCGACCGGGCCCGGCAGCCTTGCTCGATGCGCTGGCGCCTGCCTTGCCGGCCGACGCGGCGCTGGTCCGGGCGGAGCAGCGGGCGGACGGCACGCTGGAGATCGCGCTCGTCGCTGGCGATCCCGACGCGCTGCGCAGCGCAGTGCGGCGCGTGCCGGCGCTGGCGGGGCTGCGCGATGTGCGGCAGCAGGAAAGCGACGGGCGGACCAGCGTGACGCTGCGGCAGGCGGGGCAATGAGCCGGCGACCGATCCTTTCGGGCGTGCTGATCGGCCTGCTGCTCGCCGCGATGCTGGCGCCCTGGACCGGGGCGGCGCTGGGTGCGCTCGCCGCCGCACGGGCGGCGCGGGCCGCTGCCGTGGTGGTGGCTGCCGCGCCGGCTGCGGCGCCGGACATCGTCCGGCCGGATCTGGCCTTCCCCAGAGCCGGGGCGGCGCAGGCGCTGCGCAAGCGGGTGGAGCAGCTCGCGCATGGCGGCGGCGTGCTGATCGAGGCGATGGCACCGGCGCCCGGACCGGCGCAGCTGGTGCTGCTCGACCTGCGCATCTCCGGCCCCGAAAAGGCGGTGCTGGCGCTTGCCGACGCGGTGGAGCGCGAACGGCCGATGGCGCGGTTCCGCGCCTGGCGCATCGAGCCTGCCGAGGGCGGCGGGGTGCGGCTGCGCGGCGTGCTGGTCGGCGCGGTCCGATGATGCCGCGTGCGCAGATATCCGCGCTGGCGGGCGCGGCGTTGCTGGCAGCGGGGCTGCCGATCCTGCTGCTGCGTGCCGACGCGCCGCCCCGGGCCAGGCCCTCTCGGGTGCCGGCGCCGCTTGCCGCGCCGTCGACCGCGCCGCTGACCCATGTGTTCGATCGGCCGCTGTTCGCCGCCGCCGTCGGGGCGGAGGAGCCTCTGCCTGCCGATGCGCCGCAACTGACGGGCATCGTCGGACGGCTGGGCAGCGATGCCGTGGCGCTGGTTCGCACCGCGCAGGGAAGCAGCCGCAGCCTCGCGATCGGCGACAGCGTCGATGGCTGGCGGCTCGACTCCCTCGCAATCGACGCGGCGCTGTTCAGCCGGGGCGGGCAACGGGCGCGGGTGCCGCTGCCCGCCGCCGAGCCGGAACCGGCGGCTCAGTAGATTCCGTCAATCTCCACCTTCAGCCGCGCCGGCGGCGGGGCGAGCAGCAGGCTGTTGCGCTTGGCATTGTCCGCCTCGTCGGCGCGGAGGCGGGCGTAGCGATCCTTGGTTGCGGCGCTCGCATCGGCCCCGTCGCGCAGGATGGTCGGCTTGAGGAAGATGAACAGCGTGCGCTTCTGATGCTGTTCCTGGCGGCCCTTGAACAGCTCGCCGATCAGCGGGATGCTGCCCAGCACCGGCACCTGCTGGCGCACGTCCTGATAGTCATCGGCGGTGAGGCCGCCCAGCACGATGGTGGAGCCGTTGTCCGCCAATACCGTGGTATTGATCGCGCGCTTGTTGGTGATCAGGTCGGTCGCGCGCGCGACGGTAGCGCTGGCGATTGACGAGGCCTCCTGGTTCACCTGCAGGCGGATCGTGTCGCCGGCGTTGATTCGCGGCAGCACCCGCAGCGTGATGCCCACGTCCTTGCGCTCGATCGTGTTGTAGGGCGTCGCAGAATTGGAGTTGGTGAGGATCGACCCGGTGAGGAACGGCACGTTCTGCGCCGCAATGAATTCGCCGGCGACATTGTCGAGCACGGTGATCTGCGGCGTTGACAGCAGGTTGGCGCGGCTGGACGTGCCGAGCGCCTGGAGCAGCATCGAGAAATCGTCCCCGATCTTGAAGTTGGCCGTCAAGCCGGTGCCGAGGATCGAGCCAGCGGGAACCCCCAATGCGGTGAGGATCGCGCCCAGCGAGGTGCCGCCGCTGGTGAACGACGTGCCGGCACCCGTCACCCGGTTGAGCACCGCGCCGCTGGTGCCGATCTGCACCGCCAACTGCTCGGCATCGTCGCCGGTAATCTCGGCGATCGCGGCTTCGATCAGCACCTGCGGGCGGCGCACGTCGAGATCGTGGACCAGCGGCTCGATCGAGGCGATCGCGCTGGGCGCGCCGCGCACGACGATGGCGTTGAGCTCGGGCGCGGGCTGCACCGTCAGATCGGGGGTGGAGAAGCCCTGCGGCGTTTTCGGCGTCGTCGACTGCATCGTCGGCGTGGTCGTGCCGGTCACCGCCTGCACGCCGGTGGCGTTGGTGCCCATCGTGGCTGCGGCCGCCCCGGCGGCAGCGCCCGACGTGCCGCTTTGCGACGCGAGGCGCGCGAACGGGTTGGTCGCGCCGGTCGACAGGCTGTTGGCGACCGGGTTGTCGGTGCTCTCGCCCAGGCCGAGCACGCCGCGCAGCACGTCGGTCACCGTCTCGGCATCGGCATAGTTGAGCCGGAACATGCGGGTGATCGGAGTCGAGCCGCCGGGCAGGTCGAGCGAGGCGACGATCCGGCGGCCTTCCGCCACCGAGGCGGGGGTGCCGCGCAGGATCACGGTGTTGCTGCGCTCGTCGGCGGCGACGCGCGTGCCGCCACCGGCATCGCCGCCCAGCACGTTCTGCACCGCCTGCGCGACGGCCGGCGCGCTGCCGTTCTTGAGCGCGATCGCCGCGAAGGTCGCTCCGCCGCCGCCGTCGAGCTGGCGAATTATCGATTCGATCCGGCGGACATTGTCGGCATAATCGGTGATGACGACGGCGTTGGGCGCGGTGAGCGGCTCGACGCTACCGAAGCTCGCCACCAGCGGCCGTGCGATCCGCGCCGCATCGGCGGAGGGCACGTTGGAGAGCCGCACCATCCGCGTCATCAGTTCCTGCCCCGCCGCGCCGCGCGCCGGCAGGCCGCCGTCGCGCACCGCATTGGCCGCGGGTACGATCCGCCAGGCGCGGCCCGAGCGGACCGCCGCATAGCCGTTGGCGCGCAGCACCGACTGGAACAGATCCCAAACGCCACCCGGCGTCAGCGGGCTGGAGGAGGTGACGGTCACCACGCCCTTCACCGCGGGATCGAGGATCAGCGTGCGGCCGGTGATCCGCGAGATCTGGTCGGCGACATCGGCGATCTCCACCCCGCGCATGTTGATCACCACATCGGCGGCATCCTGCGGCGCGGCGGCGGTCTGGGCGGCGACCAGCACCGGATCCAGGAGCGTCGGCGCAAGCGCGAGGCAGGCGAGGGCGGGGCGAATCTTCACGCGGGTTCTCTCTTCTAGCGCAGCGGGACGGTCAGCGTGATTCGCCGCCCGTCGCGCAAAATCTGGATCTGGGCCGAGCCGCTCGCCTGCGCGGCGGCGAAGGCGGCGTTGGCCGCCTGGGTATCGGTCATCTGGGTGCCGTTGACCGAGGTGATCACGTCGCCCGGCTGCATCCCCGGCGGCCCGTTGGCACCGATGCGGAAACCATCTGGGGTCTGGGTGGCGCCCAGCTTCTGCAGCGCGGCGGCGCTGTTGCCCGGCAGTTCGGGCGGCGGCTGGACGCCCGGGCCGGCACCCGGC
>JAPJRE010000257.1 GCA_030824725.1 Sphingomonas sp. | reverse complement strand
CCGAGGAGGAGGGGCTTAGAATCGGTTCACCCCTCCGCTTGGCGCGCCGCCTTCGCCATCGCGGTCAGCTGCGCGAGCGTCTCGTCGAACCGCCCTTCGCGCTCGGCATCGCGCAGGAACTTCACCCGCTCCACCAGCACTTCCTTCGGCGTGGGCACTTCCCCGAACAGCGCCAGCACCTCGTCGGCGAACTCGTCGAGCGGCTGGTAGCCCGGGCGCTGGCTCTGCCCCGGGGTCAGCTCGGTCTGCACCGCCGGCGGCGCCAGTTCGATCACCTCGACCTTGCCCTCCAGCATCGCGCGCAGCGACACGGTGTAGCTGTGCATCGCCGCCTTGGTGGCGTTGTAGGTCGGCGTCGTCACCAGCGGCACGAAGGCGAGCCCGGACGTCACGTTAACGATCGCCGAGTCGGGCGTCGCCGCGAGATGCTCGACCAGCGCATCGATCAGCCGGATCGGCCCGAGCAGATTGGTTGCGATCGTCGCCTCGGCATCGGCGAGGTCGCGCTTGGCGTCGAGCGCCTCGAAGCGCATGATCCCGGCATTGTTGATCAGGACGTTCACGTCCGGATGCGCCGCGAGCAGCCGGCTCGCAAAGTCCGCCACGCCCTCGGCGGTCTCCACGTCGAGCGTCAGCGCGTGCATGTTGGCCCGGCCTTCGCGGGCCGCCTCCAGCGCCTCGCGCCGCCGCCCCGCGACGATCACGGTGTTGCCGGCGTCGTGGAACCGGTGCGCGAGTGCCGCGCCGATGCCCGAGCCGCCGCCGGTGATCAGGATGGTGTTGCCTTGGGTCCTCATCATCGCCTCCAGTGCTGATTGCTGGCGGCGATGTACGCCGCTAGGCTCCCAACGAAAGAAGGCACCCGAAAGATTTATACGCACCAAAAAGAGAGTAACCCGATGCCCGTCCCCGCTGCCACGCCCCATGCCGACTATCCGGATCTCGACCCGCGCGTGGAAGCGCTGGTTACCGAGGTGATCGGCCGCGTCGCCGACAAATGGACGATGCTCATCCTCGAAACGCTGACCGAGCAGGGCGAGTTGCGCTTCACCCAGATCGGCAAGGCGGTGCCGGGCATCAGCCAGAAGATGCTCACCCAGACGCTGCGCCAGATGGAGCGCGACGGGCTGGTGATCCGCACCATCCATGCGGTGATCCCGCCGCGCGTCGACTATCGCCTCACCGATCTGGGGGGCACGCTGGCCGAGGCCTTTTGTGGCGTGTGGATCTGGGCCGCGGCCAATCTGGAGCGGATCGAGGCGGCGCGGGCAGCGTTCGACGCGCGCAGCGCGCGGGGCTGACCTGCCCGCTCAAGGCCGTTCGACCAGCCGGGCCACCATCTGCCGCACCGTCGCGATCTGCGGCGCGCTGCGCAACTGGAAGCCGAACCATTGGCTATAGCCCCACCAGTCCCAGCATCCATAGGGATTGACTTGTATGGTCAGCGGAAGGCCGCCCAGCGCCATCGGTACGTTCCACAGGGTCTCGTTTCGATCGACCTGCGGATACAACAGGATGATCCGGTTCGTGTCGGCCCAGCGATTATAGCCGAGCTGCGCGTAGATCACGTCGCTGCCGCCCAGCGAATTGACGCTCTGCATGCAGCCGTGAAACACCACGTGCACGCGGCAGCCGGGCTGGCGACGGCAGTCCTCGGGCACATAGGCATAGCCGGTGTTCGCCATCGCCGGAAATCCGACCCGGTACGGGCGCTGGTCGAACGCAACCGGCGCGGCCGAAAGCGTCGCGGCCGGCCCCTGCCTCAGCCCATAGATATGGTCGAGGATCGCATGGGGCTGATCATAGGGCCGCCCCTCGTCGGTGCATTGCACGACGTAGATCGCCACCGTCTCCGCGCACCGGCCACCTACCGTGGCGGAGACGAAGGCGTGGCTGGCGGGCAGCCTATCGACATAGCGCAGCGCGGCGTCGGGCACCCGCGCGAGCCGATAGAAGTCAAACACCGAGCGCATCACCGCCGGCACCACGACGGAATCGTTGCCGCCACTGAACAGATAGACGCGCTGACGGGCGATGTTTGCGACCGGATCGATCACCCGGTCTCGTGCGAATCCGGTTACATCGCGCCAGCTGTCGTCGGCGGACCAGGGCTTCTTCATGCAGTTGGGAATGGCGTCGAGCCACCGGAATCGCGCACCGCAATTGTACAGCCCGCCCGCCACCACGCCGACGCCCATCACCTCGCTCGAGCGGGCAATCGAATATTGCACCGCCATGAAGCCGCCCGAGGAAAGTCCCGAGACGGAGACTTGGCTTCGATCCGCCCCCAGCGCCGGAAGTTCCTGCGCGGTGACAAAAGGTGACCAGCACAATGCAAGCAGCGACAGCAGCACGGAAAAGGCGCGCATCTTTCACCCCGCGGTGACCATGATGACCCGCGCCGCGCCTGCTCCCCGGCAGCCGCTGGACGCGCTTGCGACCTGTTCTATCCATACCATGATTCGCTGCATCCGCGAAGTCGAAACGTCAGCGCGCGCATCGCGGTCGCCAGTTGTGTGGCGTAGGGCTATAGCGCCCGCCTGCGGCGCCACCCTTCGCCGCCGAGAACAGGATACTCCCGATGCTTCGCGCGCTGCCTGCCTTGCTTTTGTTCACCATATCGGTTTCCGCACAGGCGCAGCGCACATCTTCCGAAGTGCCGGCATCGTCGCCAATACTGGTCGCCCGCTATGGCGGCAGCTCGCTGCAAAGGGGCGAGTTGCGCCTGCCCGGCGGCAAGGGCCCCTTCCCGGTCGCGGTAATCGTCCATGGCGGCTGCTGGGACGCGACTCAGGGCGACCTTCGCGACACCGCGCCGCTCGCCAAGGCGCTGGCGGCGCGCGGCATCGCGAGCTGGAACATCGAGTATCGCCGCACCGGCGATGCCGGCGGCGGCTGGCCCGGCACCTTCGAAGACGTCGCCGCCGCAACCGAGTACCTCGCGGTGCTCGCCCGAACCCAGCCGCTCGACCTCGCCCATGTCGCCATGGTGGGACATGACGCCGGCGCCCTGCTCGCGCTGTGGGTAGCCACCCGGCGGCGCAAGGATCCGGTCGCCCGCGCGACGACGGTCCGGCCGGTAACTGCGGTCGCGATCGACGGACCGGGCGCGCTCACCTCGCCCCTTGGCACCGACGCGACGCGCTGCGACGGGCCTGCGGTCACGCGCCTGATGGGCGGGACGCCGGCGGAGAAACCGGATGCCTATGCGCTGACCAGCCCCCAGGACCATCTGCCGCTCGGCGTCCATCAGCTGATCGTCGTCGGCGCGCTGGGCGCGCAGATGGCGCCCTATGTCCAGGCGGCGCTCGCCGCCGGCGACACGGTGGTGAAGCTCGCGCCGGGCGGCGCGGACCATCGCAACGTCATCACGCCCGACACGCCGCAGGGCAAGCAGGTCGCGGATTTCATCGCCGCGCAGGCGTTCGGGGAGTAGCAGGGCTTTAGCGCCCCTTATCGCAAACCGTTCGCAACAATATCGCGAGTGGCTCGCAATAATCAGCCCCCCGCCCCCAGCAGATCGTGCCGCCGCAACGCGTGGCGCAGCTGGTCATAGGTCAGCCCCAGCGCCTCGGCGGTAGCACGCTGGTTGAAGCGGTGTTCGGCCAGCGCTTGCGACAGGAGCTGCCTCTCGAACCGTGAGACCCGCGTCTTGAAGTCGCCGCCCAGCTCCACCGGTTCGCTCGCTGACACCGGGGCAGCCACAGCCGGCGCCGCCTCGGCGGGCTTCTCCATCGGGCTCATCGACGAGGCCATTGGCCGCGGCCGATAGGGCGACGCGAAGGGGTCGATTTCGATCCGGTCGATCGGCCCGCCCTCTTCCCAGCGATAGACCGCTCGCTCGACGACGTTGCGCAGCTCGCGGACATTGCCCGGCCAGTCATGGGCAAGCAGCGCATCGAGCGCATGCGGTCCCCAGCCCGGCCAATCCCGCCAGCCCAGTTCGGAGGCCATGCGCCGGCCGTAGAACTCCGCCAGCACCTCCACGTCACCACCCCGGTGTCGCAGCGGCGGCAAGGTGACCACCTCGAAGCTGAGCCGGTCGAGCAGGTCGGCGCGGAAGCTGCCCTTTTCCACCCGCTGGGGCAGATGCTCGTTGGTCGCCGCGACGATGCGGACGTCCACCCGCACCGGTCGCGACGCGCCGATCCGCGTAATCTCGCCATATTCCACCGCACGCAGCAGCCGCTCCTGCGCGCCCATCGAGAGCGTGCCGAGCTCGTCGAGGAAGAGCGTGCCGCCATCGGCTTCCTCGAAGCGGCCGGTGCGCGCCTTGGTGGCCCCGGTGAAGGCGCCCGCCTCGTGGCCGAACAGCTCGGCCTCGATCAGCGTTTCCGGCAGCGCGGCGCAGTTCATCGTGACCAGCGGCTGGTCCCAGCGCGGGCTGAGGCGGTGGAGACGCTCGGCGACCAGCTCCTTGCCGGTACCGCGCTCGCCGATGACGAGCACCGGTCGGTCCAGCGCCGCCGCCCGGCTGGCGCGTTCGAGGGCGTCGAGAAAGGCGGAAGACTGGCCGATGACCTGAGTAATGCGCTCCATTCCCCAAGCTTGGCGAATTTTCCCAACTATTAGCAAGTGCAATTTGGTAAACTACACTTGTAGTCGTTCGTGAAATGGCGGTTTTCCGCCGCTTTCTGAAATTGGCACGCCTCCTGCTAAGATGGAGGCAAGCCCGATGACGGGCACCAACTTCAACCTACCAAGGTTCAGGAACACGATCATGACCAACCAGATCCACACCCTCCGCAATGCCTTCATCGCGGTTTCCTTCGCCTTCCTCGCCAGCGTGGTTCTCACCGCCGGCGCGGTGGCACCGGCGATCGCCTGAAGCAGGCACACGAGGTCTCCTGGCGCCGCCTCCCTCGGCAGCGCCAGGGCCGCCGGAAGGGCCCCCATCCCTTCCGGCGGCACCCCCCAAGAACATACGAAGGAGCGCATATCATGGGTATCTTCTCGCGAACCCGCGACATCATCGCCGCCAACGTTACCGACCTGCTCGACAAGGCCGAAGACCCGGCCAAGATGATCCGCATGATCATCCTTGAGATGGAGGAAACCTTGGTCGAGGTTCGCGCCAGCGCCGCCCGGACGATCGCCGATCAGAAGGAAATGCGCCGCCACATCGCCAAGCTCGAAAAGCTCCAGGAAAGCTGGACCGAAAAGGCCGAGCTGGCCCTGTCCAAGGACCGCGAGGACCTTGCCAAGGCCGCCCTCGTCGAACGCCAGAAGGCCGCCGACATGTGCGAGCAGCTGCAGCAGGAAATTGCCGTGCTCGACGAGGCGCTCCGCGCTTCGGAAGAGGACATCAACAAGCTGCAGAACAAGCTGCGCGAGGCCCGCACCCGGCAGAATTCGGTCGTCGCCCGCCTGGAAAGCGCCAACAACCGCGCCCGCTTGCGGGAAATGACCAACGGGTCGAAGATGCAGGACGCTTTCTCGCGCTTCGACATCCTGGAACGCCGCGTCGATCTGGCCGAAGGCCGTGCCGATGCGATGGGCCTGGGCGGCAACCCGAAGACGCTCGAAGAGGAAATCGCCGAACTCCGCTCGTCGGAAAAGGTCGATGCCGAACTCGAAGCGCTGAAGGCACGGCTGAACAAGGGAGCCTGATGCGGTGAACGATTTCCTCATCCCGGTCTTCGTCTGCGCCATCCTCTTCCTCGGGCTGCCCTGGATCGTCTTCCACTATGTAACCAAGTGGAAGCAGGCCGGGACCATCACCCGGGAGGACGAGAACCTTCTCGACGACCTCTACCGCACGGCGCGCATGCTCGAAGACCGGCTGATGACGGTCGAACGCATCATCGCCGCCGACAACCCCGACTATCGCCCGCTCTCGGCCCAGCGCCCGGACCAGGCGCCGTACGATCCTTCACGGAGGAATTGAGATGTCCGCTCGCACCAAATTCTATCTCGATCGTCAGAACCGCAAGTTCATGGGCGTCTGCGCCGGCCTGGCGGATTACACGGGCATCGACGTGACCTGGGTGCGCGTGGCCACCGTGCTGCTCACCCTGGCCACCGGCTGGGGGGCCTTGGGGTATTTCGTGATCGCCTGGAT
>JAPJRE010000256.1 GCA_030824725.1 Sphingomonas sp. | reverse complement strand
CCCCTCCCCGCCACACCGCGCTAAGGCCCCTCGCGAATCTTCGCATTCGCAGCACCCCCGACGGTGCGCCCGCGCGGTCTATAATGGGCTGCGTCCACCGAGCGCCCGGCGGACCAGATTTAGGGAAAGGACCCCGCGCCTCATGACCGCCATCGGCAACGATACGCTCGGCACGCGTGACTCGCTCACCGTCTCCGGCAAGACCTACAGCTTCTACTCGCTCCCCAAGGCGGCGGCGAAGCTCGGCGACATCAGCCGCCTGCCCTTCTCGATGAAGGTGCTGCTGGAGAACATGCTCCGCTTCGACGACGGCGTGACCGTCACGCCCGAGGATGCCCAGGCCATCGTCGACTGGCAGCAGAACCCCAAGGCCCCCAGCCGCGAGATCCAGTATCGCCCCGCGCGCGTGCTGATGCAGGATTTCACCGGCGTGCCCTGCGTGGTCGACCTCGCCGCGATGCGCGACGCGATCACCAAGCTCGGCGGCGATGCGGCCAAGATCAATCCGCTGGTGCCGGTGCACCTTGTGATCGATCACTCGGTGATGGTCGACGAATTCGGCACGCCCCAGGCGTTCGACGACAACGTCAAGCTCGAATATGAGCGCAATGCCGAGCGTTACGAGTTCCTCAAGTGGGGCTCCAAGGCGCTCAACAACTTCTCGGTGGTCCCGCCGGGCACCGGCATCTGCCACCAGGTGAACCTGGAATATATCGCACAGTCGATCTGGTCGTCGGTCGCGCCCGATGGCGCGACGATCGCCTATCCGGACACGCTGGTCGGCACTGACAGCCACACCACGATGGTCAACGGCCTCGGCGTGCTCGGCTGGGGCGTGGGCGGCATCGAGGCGGAAGCCGCGATGCTCGGCCAGCCCGTGTCGATGCTGATCCCCGAAGTCGTCGGCTTCAAGCTCACCGGCAAGCTGGCCGAGGGCATCACCGCGACCGACCTGGTGCTCACCGTCACCCAGATGCTGCGCGCCAAGGGCGTCGTCGGCCGCTTCGTCGAGTTCTACGGCCCCGGCCTGCACGCGATGACGCTCGCCGATCGTGCGACCATCGCCAACATGGCGCCGGAATATGGCGCGACCTGCGGCTTCTTCCCGATCGACGACAAGACGCTCGATTACATGCGCCTTACCGGCCGCAGCGAAGAGAATGTCGCGCTGGTCGAAGCCTATGCCAAGGCGCAGGGCATGTGGCACGGCGAGGATGCGGTGGAGCCGATCTTCACCGACACGCTCGAGCTCGACATGTCGACCGTGCGTCCGTCGCTCGCCGGCCCGAAGCGTCCCCAGGACCGCGTCAGCCTCGACAGCGTCGACGAAGTGTTCAACGGCGACCTGACCAAGGTGTACAAGAAGGAGCAGCCCGCGCGCGTGCGTGTCGAGGGTCGCGACCATGACATCGGCGACGGCGACGTGGTGATCGCCGCGATCACCAGCTGCACGAACACCTCGAACCCGTCGGTGCTGATCGCCGCCGGCCTCGTCGCCCGCAAGGCGCGCGAAAAGGGCCTGACCCGCAAGCCGTGGGTGAAGACTTCGCTCGCCCCGGGCTCGCAGGTGGTGACCGATTACCTCAACAAGGCCGGCCTCACCGAGGATCTCGACGCGATCGGCTTCAACCTAGTCGGCTATGGCTGCACCACCTGCATCGGCAATTCGGGTCCGCTCGCCGAGCCGATCTCGGCCGCGATCAACGGCAACGACATCGTCGCCGCCTCGGTGCTGTCGGGCAACCGCAACTTCGAGGGCCGCGTCTCGCCGGACGTCCGCGCCAACTTCCTCGCCTCGCCGCCGCTGGTCGTCGCCTATGCGCTGAAGGGCACGGTGACCGAGGACATGTACGAGACGCCGATCGGCACCGGTTCGGACGGCGCGCCGGTGTTCCTCAAGGACATCTGGCCCTCGAACGAGGAAATCCAGGGCCTGATCAACGCGAACATCGACGACGAGATGTTCCGTTCGCGCTACGGCAACGTCTATCTGGGCGACAGCCACTGGCAGGGCATTTCGGTGACCGTGTCGGACACCTATGCGTGGCCGACCAGCTCGACCTACATCCACAACCCGCCCTATTTCGAGGGCATGTCGATGACCCCGGCGCCGGTGCAGGACATCGTCGACGCCAAGCCGCTGGCGATCCTGGGCGATTCGATCACCACCGATCACATCTCGCCCGCCGGCAGCATCAAGGCGGATTCGCCCGCCGGCGTGTTCCTCCAGTCGCACCAGGTCGCCAAGAAGGACTTCAACAGCTACGGCGCGCGCCGCGGCAACGATGAAGTCATGGTCCGCGGCACCTTCGCCAACATCCGCATCAAGAACGAGATGGTGCCGGGCGTCGAAGGCGGCATGACCAAATATGCCGGCGAAGTGATGCCGATCTACGACGCCGCGATGCGCCACAAGGCCGACGGCACCGCGCTCGTCATCGTCGCGGGCAAGGAATATGGCACCGGCTCGTCGCGCGACTGGGCGGCGAAGGGCACCAACCTGCTCGGCGTCCGCGCGGTTATCACCGAGAGCTTCGAGCGTATCCACCGCTCGAACCTGGTCGGCATGGGCGTGCTGCCGCTGCAGTTCGCCGAGGGCGTGAGCCGCGAGACGCTGAAGCTCGACGGCTCGGAAACCTTCACCATCACCGGCGTCGCGGGCCTCCGCCCGCGCCAGGACGTGGAAGTGAAGCTGACGCGCGCCGATGGTTCGTCGGAAACCTTCCTCACCCGTTGCCGGATCGATACCGTCAACGAGCTGGAATATTTCCTCAACGGCGGCATCCTCCACTACGTGCTGCGCAAGCTCGCGGCCTGATCAGGCAATAGGGGCCGGCGGTGTCTCCTGACGGGAGCGCCGCCGGCTTTTTTTGTGCCTGCTCTCGATGGCGCTTCCAAGGTTCCCGGTGATTCCAACCTGCGCGGTCTCTGATTCGTACCGGGGCGGGTTGAGACGGACTCGTGCTCCACCGTCATCATCATCCCGGCGAAAGCCGGGATCCATTTGGGTCTGTCGATCGGCTCCTGCTCTGGCCGAGGGGCGACTGGATCCCGGCTTTCGCCGGAATGACCCTGGCTGGGAGGGGCGAAGCTATGGGTTCTATACATGCAGCTTGGTATGACTTGGTTCGAAGCCGTTCTTATCTGTCTTTGCGCCATGCACAAATGTGCTTGACGATCTGCTACCGCTCCCGCACGTTGGTTAACCGTCGATTAACTCTTTATGGTAATCGATAGACTCGAAGAACAAGGGGGTTCTGATGAAGTCGAAGGTTGCGAAGCTGCTACTTGGCGGCGCGATGATGCTCGGTCTGAGCATTTCAGCATCTATGCCCGCTGCCGCACAGACCAAGATTGTACTGAACGATATCGGCGGCGTTACGGGGTCGCCAGCGGAAATAGGCTTCAAGATCGCGGCGAGCTATTGGGAGAGCGTTCTCACCAGCAATGTGACGCTGCATTTCGACGTCGGGTTCTCGTCGCTCGGCCCCAACATCTTGGGAGGAACTTCTACCGCGCTCTACACCTATGTCCCGATCGCCGACTATTACAACGCGCTGGCAACGGGCGGGAGCAGCGCGCTGGACGCGATCGCCGTCGCCAACCTACAGCCTCTGAGCGCAACCGGCAGCGTGCAAGCGATCGTTCCACAATATGCCCTGCCGGGCAGCCAAAATGGGGTGGCGGCGAACGACACGCGCCTTACCCCCGATGGCAAGGAAATCAGCAACACCATCGCGGTGGCGTCGTCGAATTGGCAGGCCCTCACCGGTCAAGCCGCGGCGGTCGACGGCCGGATCCTCTTCTCGAGCGACTTCGCGTTCGACTTCAATCCGACCGACGGCATCACGAACAACGCCTATGACTTCATCGGCGTGGCGATCCACGAAATGGGCCATGCGCTCGGCTTTCTCAGCGGCGCGGACGATTTTGACAATTCCGTCGGCAGTGGCTTCAAGACGGACGATTATTGGTGGGCCTATGCCTCCGACATGTTTCGGTACAGCAGCGATGGCCAGCTGAACTGGGCGTTCGACCAGCCCTCCTATTTCTCGATCGATGGCGGCGCCACGGTGTTCCAGGGCGATGCGTATTTCTCGACTGGCGAGAATAACGGTGATGGCTGGCAGGCTTCCCACTGGAAGGCGCCGGGCAGCTGCACCGGCTATGTCGGGGTTATGAACCCCTATACCTGTGACGGCTTCGTCGACGAGATTACCGCAGCCGATCTCGCGCTGTTCGATGCCATCGGCTGGAACGTGAACGTCGATGTGCTGGCCAATAGCGGATACAAGGTTACGACGAGCGATGTGTACGCATCCTACTTTGCGGGTGGCCCGGTGCCTGAACCGGCAAGCTGGATGATGCTGATCCTGGGCTTTGGCGCGATCGGCGCCGCGATGCGCTATCGTACCCGCAAGGTGCAGGCCCGCTACGCCTGAGGCAAGCGCGTCCGAGCTGAAGAAGGCGGCCCCGTTCCGATCCGGAGCGGGGCCGAGTTCGTCTCAGCTGTCGCCGATACCGAGCAGTTCGATCTTGAACAGGAGCGTCGCGCCGCCGGGGATCGGGCCCTTGCCGCGAAAGCCGTAGCCCAGCTCCGCCGGTACCGCGATCTCGATGGTGTCGCCCACGCCCATCAGCGGCACGGCGATCTGCCAGGCCGGGATCAGGCGATCGAGCGGGAACTGGGCGGGTGGGCCGCCATAGGAGCTGTCGAACTCGGCGCCGTCGACAAAGCTGCCGGCATAATGCAGCGTCACCATGTCGGTGACCTTGGGGTGCGCGCCGGAGCCGTCGCCCTTCACCCGCCGCCAGCGCAGGCCGCCATCGAGCTGGCGCCAGCCCTGGGCCGAGCCGCGGCTGGCCAGCGCCAGCGACTGGGCGCTCTGCCACGCCAGATCCTGCGAGCGATCGACCGGGGCTTCCTGGGCCAGGGCGGGCAGGGCGAACAACAGCGCCGCCGCCGCGAGCATCACGCGCGCCATCAGCCCAGCACCCGCCCGGCCACGGCGTCGAGCTTCGCCAGCAACTGCGGGTCACGCGCGGAAGGGGCGGTGATCAGCGCCATGTCGAGGCAGGTGTCGATCGGCGAGGGCGCGCGCTCCTCGGGGAGGTTGCGCAGCAGGTGCATCACCATCCGCCTGGCCTTCTCGGCATTGTTCGAGAGCTGCGCGATCACCTGCGCCACGTCCACCGCTTCCTCGCCTTCGCGCCAGCAGTCATAATCGGTGACCATGCCGACCAGCGCATAGGGCAGCTCCGCCTCGCGGGCGAGCTTCGCCTCGGGCATCGCAGTCATGCCGATGATGTGGCAGCCCCAGCTGCGGTAGAGATGGCTCTCGGCGCGGGTGGAGAATTGCGGCCCTTCCATCGCCAGATAGGTGCCGCCGACATGCGTCACCGCGCCCGCCGCCTGCGCCGCCTCGGCGGCCAGCGCGGCGAGGCGCGGACAGACCGGATCGGCAATCGAGACATGCGCGACCATGCCGGTGCCGAAGAAGCTGGGCGTGCGGCCCTTGGTGCGATCGATGAACTGGTCGGCGATGGTGAAGGTGCCCGGCGCGCGCTCCTCGGCGAGCGAGCCGACCGAGGACACGGCGAGCACGTCGGTGACGCCCAGCCGTTTCAGCACGTCGATATTGGCCGGCACGTTGAGGTCCGAGGGGCTGATGCGGTGGCCGCGGCCGTGGCGCGGCAGGAACACCACTTTCACATGGCCGACATGGCCAACGAAGCAGGCGTCGGACGGCTGGCCCCAGGGGCTCGCCACCTCCACCCATTCGCCGCCCTCGATGCCCTCGACATCGTAGAGGCCCGAACCGCCTATGATTCCGATCGTCCAACCGCTCATGCGTCACCCTTTGCTGCGTTGCGGCGGGCATAGGCGAAATAGACGACGAGACCCAAGAGGTTCCAGCAGCCGAACCAGAGCTGCGTCTGGGTCGGCAGGCTGAGGAAGAGGTAGAGGCAGCCGAAGATCGCGCCGAGCCCCACCACCCAGGCAGCCGGCGTGCGGAACGGCCGGACGAGATCGGGCGCGCGGCGGCGCAGTACCAGCAGGCACAGGCCGACCGCGGCGAAAGCGGTGA
>JAPJRE010000255.1 GCA_030824725.1 Sphingomonas sp. | reverse complement strand
AGATCATGGGGGGCATGCCCCCCATGATCTGATTGCCCCATCCGCCGATAGGCCTCGACCGGGGTTCTCCCGGCCAGTCCCGAGTGCGGACGCTGGGTGTTGTAATAGGTGATCCACCGGCCAAGGCCAGCCCGCAGCTCCGAGCCGGTCTCGAAGGCGTGGAGATAGACGCACTCGTACTTCAGGGATCGCCAGAGGCGTTCGATAAAGACGTTGTCCATCCACCGGCCCCGGCCATCCATGCTGATGCGGACCTCGGCGTCGCGCAGCACGCTGGTGAAGGCGTAGCTGGTGAACTGGCTGCCCTGGGCCGTGTTGAAGATTTCCGGCTTGCCGAACCGGGCCAATGCCTCCTCCAGCGCCGCGACACAGAAGCCGGCATCCATCGTGTTCGACAGCCGCCAGGCGAGCACCTTGCGGGTCGCCCAGTCCATGATCGCCACCAGATAGAGGAAGCCACGGCGCATCGGGATGTACGTCACGTCGGCGCACCACACGTGATTGGGCCGTTCGATCGCCAGATTGCGCAGTAGATACGGATAGACCCGGTGCTGCGGGTGCGGATCGCTCGTGCGGGGCCGCTGGTAGATCGGCGCCAGCCCCATCTTCGCCATCAGGCGTCGCACCCGACGGCGACCGACCTCGTGCCCGGCACGCCGCAGGTGCCGCGCCATCTGGCGGCTGCCGTACCACGGGCAGTCCAGGAACGTCGCGTCGATCACTGTCATCAGCGCCAGCGTCTCCTCCGTCTCCGGCACCGGGGCATAGTAATAGGACGAGCGGCTGATCCGCAGCAGGCGGCACTGCGCCGTGATCGACAGGCGGTGGTGAGCAGCTTCGACAATCGCCCGCCTCCGGTCCACGCTCATCGACGACACGCTTTCGCTAAAAAATCCCGCTCGACGACCAATTGCCCGATCTTGGCGTGCAGCCTTTCGACCTCGCCCTCGCTGACGGCCTTAGCCACATCGCCAGCCCCGGAGAACGTGCCTGTCATCCCGTCGATGGCCTGCCGCTTCCAGGACGCGATCATCGTGTGGTGCACGCCATGCTTGGCTGCCAGTTCCGCCAGCGTCAGGTCGCCCCGGATCGCTTCCAGCGCGACCTTGGCCTTAAAATCGGCGCTGTAGCGCTTCCTCGTCGTCTTCATTCCCGCAACAATCCATCAGGTCGGGAGTAGCTTAACACCCTGTCCAGAAAACCGGCACCACCTCAGCACAGTTCAGCCGGGCGATTTAGCGGGTTCGGCGGGAATAGACGCGGCCGGCTGGGGTCTAACGATCGAGCGCATCACCGATGCGCGCCACCGGCCGGTCCCGCAGGGCGGGATGCGGCACCCAAGGAGAATCGACATGCGTTTCCTGATCCTGTGCAGCCTTTCGCTGTTCGCAGCCAGCCCCGCCGTCGCGCACAATCCGCCGTCGATCCATGTCGCCGCGACGGCCAAGGGCCAGACCCTGGTCGATGCGGCAGGCATGACCCTGTACGTGTTCGACAAGGACTCAGCGGACCGCTCCGTCTGCAACGGTGCCTGCGCCGCGAACTGGCCGCCGGTCGTCGCCGCCCCCGGCTTTCCCGCGCAGGGTGACTGGTCGATCGTGACGCGCGACGATGGCAGCCGCCAATGGGCCTATCGCGGACATCCGCTCTATCGCTGGGCCAAGGACGCGAAGCCCGGCGACATCACTGGCGACGGCCTGCTGAACGGCGCCTGGCACGTCGCCCTGGCCGACGCGAAATAAATAGGGTCCTGCGGAATAATGGATGCCGGCCGGTGTCTGACAAGCACCGTGCCTGCCACGTAGCGGCCCGGCCGACACAGATCAAAAGGGAGCTTCCATCATGTATTCCTATAGCAACGGCGGGCGCCTTGCCCGCCGCATCCTGTCGTGCGCCCTGCTTGTCGCGGGTTCGACGAGCGCACCGGCGCTCGCCCAGGCTATTTCCGATCCGACCGGAGACTTTATCTCGAGCTTTACCGGCCCGAAGAATGGCGACCTCGACCTGACGCGCATTGAGGCGACCTTTGACGGCGCCAAGTTCCGGCTCGACGCGACCACCGCCGCGCCGATCGGGACCACGCCGACCGGGCTCTATGTCTGGGGATTCAATCGCGGCAAGGGGACGGCGGGCTTCGCCGCGATCGGCGCCACCAACGTGCTGTTCGATTCGGTGGTGATCGTGAATCCGCGCGCGGGCACGGTAACGGTCCGCGACCTGATCTCAGGCACCGGCACCACGCTGCCCGCCAGCGCGATCAAGATTGCGGGCAATCAGATCAGCGCCGAAATTCCCGCAAACCTGCTCACGCCGCAGGGGCTCGAACAGGCCAAGTTCCTCGTCAATCTGTGGCCCCGCAGCACCAATGGCGGCAACGAGACGATCCCCGACTTCGGACCTGACAATGCGAATACGCGGCTGGTCCTCGCCTTCCCGACGCCGACGGAAGCGTCGGTCCAGACCGAGGCCGTGTTCGACGATGCCAGCGACCGGTTTGCCCGCATCCAGCGCCGGCTCGACGCGCAGCGTCGCGGCGGTGGCGGGAACATCGGGGGCTTCCTCGATCTGGGCGCGCGGTTCGGCACGCGCGGTGCTGGCGATTCGCTCGCGCGCGATACCGTCAACCGCGTCACGGCCGGGGGCATCGATTATGCACTGGCCCGCAATGCGGTCCTAGGCCTCGGCTTCGCCGCGAACCGAACCCATGCCGATCTGGCATCGGGCGGAACGCTCAAGGCCGACATCTATTCGCCCGAACTCTATCTCGGCTATCGGTCGGGCGCGCTCCATCTCGACGGCTATGCCGCCTACAGCTTCGTCCAATATGATTCGCGCCGCCTGTTGCCGATCGGCACCGACCGCCTGCCGGCGACCGCTCGCCCGGACGGCAATGCCTTTAGCGTCGGCGGCTCGATCGGCTATGACATCGGCGCGAAGGGGTTCACCTTCACGCCCGGCATCGATCTGCTGGTAACCCGCGCCCATGTCGATGGCTATGCCGAGGCCAACGACCGGGATTTCGGCGCCGCGCTTGCCGATCGCAACCGCACCAGCGCTCGGCTCGGTATCGGCGCCGCCGCTCGATATGCGAAAGCCTATGGCTGGGGCAGCGCCGCTCTCCACGCCAAGGGGCGCTATGTCACCGAACTCGGCGACAAGCGCGATGCGATTGCCTTTGCCTATACCGCGCAGCCCGACATCGTCTTCGATCTGCAGGGGCCGAAGACGGGTGTCGATTATGGGGTGATCGAAATCGGCGCGGACGTGACGAGCCGGACCGGTCTCCATGCAGGCCTGTCCTATGCGCCGCGGCTCGACGGGAAGGGCTTTATCGATCACGCGGCCGTGTTCAACATCGGCTTCGCATTCTGATCCATCGGGCGCTCCGCGATCGGCAGCGGAGCGCCCGATCAATCATGATCTCCGATTGAAACTATCAGACCAAGCAAATGGACCGGTGAATCACTGCGGGCGCGCTTGCTGTGCGCCAGACCCAGCCAGGCGTGAAAGCCGCTGCGCGAAGCACCGAGCGCTTCGCAAATCCACGACACCGGCCAGATCCCTCGATGCTTCGCGATCCACTCGAACCGCATATCGAGTCCCTGGCGAAGCAGGCCGCCGCTCTTTTAAGATGTCGCGCTCGGCCTTCCTCCTGGCAAGCTCGCGGCGCAGCCGCTCAATCTCCTGCTGCTCGGGCTTTAGCACGCCGTGTCCGGGAAACGCCGACCCCGGGTCAGCCGTCCGTTCGCGCACCCACTTGCGCAGCACGTTCTCGTGCAGGTCCAGAGCGATACCGAATACTCCGCGTTCCCCCACCAGCTTCCCCGCCTCGAGCTTGAACTCGCGGCGGGAGTTCCGTCGTTGCCTCTCCATCCTCCGGTTCCAAAACCACCTTATCTCGGTGTCCATAGACCGGCAGCAGCTCAGTGAGGTCGCGCGACTTGACGGGCGGAAGCGTTGCGACGGCAAGCGACCAGCCGATGCTGCGGCGACCTTCAGGTGCCTCCAGCGCCGTATGGACGGCGCGCAGCCGGGGCTCCCGTTGCGATGCAGCTGTTCGAGGATGTCGGACCTTCGCGCAGGCAGCACCAGCCGCTTCAGTCGCTCGCTGATCGCAGGCGCTTCGTCGGGAATCGCGCTACGCCGGCAAGGTCGGCATTGGTCTGGCGGATCAGGCTATAGGCGAGCAGCAGCATGATGAAGCAGAAGGGCAGGGCGGCCAGCAGGGTCGCCGCCTGCAGCGCGCCGAGCCCGCCCGCGACGAGCAGCAGCGTCGCGGTCGCGCCAAGCAGGATGCACCAGTACATCCGCTGCCAGCGCGGCGTATCCTCCTTGCCGCCCGAGGCAAGGGTGTCGATCACCAACGCGCCGGAATCGGCGGAGGTGACGAAGAACACCGCCACGAGCAGGATGGCGAGGGTGGAGGTAACGCTGGCGGCCGGCAGATATCCGAGGAACTTGAACAGCGCGGTGGAGAGGTCGGCCTGCACCGCCTGCGCGATCGCACCCTTGGCCGCGCCCAGGTCGAGCGAGATCGCGGTGTTGCCGAACACCGTCATCCACAGGAAGGTGAAGGCGGTGGGCACGAACAGCACGCCGATGACGAACTCGCGGATCGTCCGCCCGCGCGAGATGCGCGCGATGAACATCCCGACGAAGGGCGACCAGGCGATCCACCAGGCCCAGTAGAACAGCGTCCAGTCCGCCATCCAGGCGCGCGGCTCATAGGCGTAGAGCGTGAACGTGCGCATCACGAAGTGATCGAGATACAGGCCGAAATTCTGCACCAGCGCGCGCAGCAGGAAGAGCGTGGGGCCGAGTACCAGCACGAACAGCATCAGCAGCACGGCTACGGTGAGATTCAGTTCGGACAATCGCCGGATGCCGCGATCCGCCCCGCTCAGCACCGACAGCGTCGCCGCCCCCATGACCAGCATAATCACGACGATCTTGGCGGTCAGCGTATCGGGGAGCGCGTAGATATAGGACAGCCCTGCGGTCATCTGCGAGACGCCGAAGCCCAGCGAGGTGGCGACCCCGAACACTGTGCCGCACACCGCAAAGATGTCGATCGCGTCGCCGAGCGGCCCGTGGATGCGCTTGCCGAGGATCGGCGCCAGCCCCGAGCGCAGGGTGAGCGGCAGATCCTTGCGATAGGTGAAATAGGCAAGGCTCAGCCCGACCAGTGCGTAGATCGCCCAGGCATGGACGCCGTAATGGTGGAAGGTGATCGCCATCGCCTCGCGCGCCGCGGCGATCGTGCCGCTCTTGGCTTCCGGGGGCGAGATATAGTGCTGGATCGGCTCGGCGACGGCAAAATACATCAGCCCGATGCCCATCCCAGCGGCGAACAGCATCGCCAGCCAGGAGAGATAGGGGAAGTCGGGCTCGGCATCGTCCGGCCCCAGCTTCAGCTTTCCTGCCGGCCCGAAGCCGAGCGCGAGGACGACGACGAGGAACACCGCGACGGCGGCGATGTAGAACCAGCCGAACGTGTCGATCGTCCAGGCCTGCGCCGCCTTGAAGGCAAGGTCGGCACCGCCGGGCATGGCCATGGTGACGCCGAGCAAGGCCAGGACGAGCGCCGAGGCGCCCCAGAACACGCGGGGGTTTATTGCACTTTTCAGCATACGTGCACGCTGAACGCCCATCGGGCGAAAAGGTGGCCGCAACTGCCGTCGCGCGCCACCCGGGGGCTCAATGCGGTGCCAGCCCCAGTTCGACGCCGGTCTTGTCGTGGAGTGCGAAGCGATCGACGATGTCTGCGCTCGCACGGTTATAGCCGACCACCTCGACGTCGCGGCCGTCGCGACGAAGCCGCGCGACGATCTTGTCGAGCGCGCCGACGCCGGAGATGTCCCAGAAATGGGCCGCCGTCACGTCGATCACCACTTGGCCCGCGCGATCCTCCGCCTGGAAGGCGCGGGTGAAGCGGTTGACCGAGGCGAAGAAGATTTCGCCCGAGACCCGGTAGACGGCGCGCGTCCCGTCTGCGGAAAGATCCCGCTCCACCGAGATCATGCGCTGCACCTTGCCGGCGAAGAAGATGCCGGAAAGCAGGACGCCAGCGAGGACGCCCAGCGACAGATCGTGCGTCGCGACGACCACCGCAACCGTGGTGAGCAT
>JAPJRE010000254.1 GCA_030824725.1 Sphingomonas sp. | reverse complement strand
CCCCCCCCCCCCCACCCCACCACGATCACCGCGTGGTCGGCCGCGTCCGTTGTTTATAAGAGCCCTGCACCGTCGCCGCCGCATCGGTGAGATCGGCGGCGACCGGCCTGACCCCCGCCTGTGCCACCGGGCGACGTGCAAGCCCGTGCACCGTCCAGCCCTGCGCGACCAGCAGGTCCGCCGTCGCGCTGCCGACGATGCCGCTTGCCCCCACCACCAAAGCCGTCTTGGCCATTTCTGCCTCCATAAAGCGTTGGAGGCCGAGCTAGGCAGCCGATGCGGCGGCTTCTAGACGGCACCAAATCGGAACCTAGGCACCAAGAGGTACCCATATGCGCCCAGGCACTGCGGACTCGGAATGGCGAGAGGATTGCGCGCCGCGGCGCGTGCTGGCGCTGTTCGCCACCAAATGGACGAGCATGGTGCTCCACACCCTCCATGCCCGCCATGGCGGCGCGGCACGGAGTGGCGTGCTGCTGCGCAGCCTGCCCGGCATCTCCAAGAAGATGCTGACTCAGACGCTGCGCGAGATGGAGGAAGTCGGCCTGCTCGACCGGATCGTCCAGAACGCGGTGCCGCCGGCCGTCGAATACCGGCTGACGCCGCTGGGCGACCGCTTCGTCGAGCCGGTCGAGCTGCTCTATGCCTGGGGGCGCGACAATGCCGATGCGCTCGACCAGCTCGGCAGCCGACCTACCGCCCGGCGCGCCTGATCGGTGCTGAAACCCGTCGGCGGCACGACCCGCTACACCGACTGCCCGTACGTCCGATCATGTCGGTGTAATTCGACGCGCAATACGCGGTGTAAAAGCACAGATGCGTTCCAGCTTCTGCGCGCGCGATTCCTTCGCTAGGAGGGCTGCTGGCGTTGCGCGGCGGCTTGATACCGGTCGTGCACGCCCATAGAAGCAGATATATCGTATAAAAGGATGGGCTGAAATGTCGGAGCGGATTCGTCTTGGGTTGGTCGGGATCGGCAAGATCGCGCGCGATCAGCATCTGCCGGCGCTGGAAGGCGATGACCGTTTCGAACTGGTCGCCACTGCCAGTCGCAACGCCTCGGTAGACGGCATCGCCGCGCACAAGGACATCGAATCGCTGATCGCCGGCGGGCACGATCTCACCGCCGTATCGCTCTGCACCCCGCCCGAGGGCCGCTACGACCAAGCGCGGATCGCGATCGAGGCCGGGCTCAACGTGATGCTGGAGAAGCCGCCGGCCGCGACGCTGACCGAAATCTTCGACCTGGCCGAGCGCGCCCGCGCCAAGGGCGTGACGCTGTTCGCCACCTGGCATTCGCGCGAGGCCGCCGGCGTCGAGCCGGCCAAGGCCTGGCTGGAAGGCAAGAAGATCACCGCCGCCCGCATTACCTGGCGCGAAGACATTCGCCGCTGGCACCCGGGGCAGGAATGGATCCTGGCGGCGGGCGGCTTCGGCGTATTCGATCCGGGCATCAACGCCCTGTCGATCGCGACCAAGATCCTGCCCGACGCACTGCTGCTCGACCAGGCATGGATGGAAGTGCCCGAGGGCCGCGCCTCGCCGCTCCGCGCCAAGCTGCACATGCGCAGCGGCGCCGCCGCGGTGACCGCGGACTTCGACTTCCTCCAGACCGGCCCGCAGACCTGGGACATCGAGGTCGACACCGATGCCGGCACGCTGCGCCTGGGCATGGGCGGCAGCATCCTGCAGCTGCCGGGCGAGGACGAGCAGAAGGCGCCGGACCGCGAATATGCCCGGCTCTACGCGCGCTTCGCCGAGCTGGTGGCGGCGAAGCAGAGCGACGTCGACGTGCGCCCGCTCCAACTGGTGGCAGATGCCTTCCTCGTCGGCGAACGCACGATCGGCGAGACGTTCGCTTTCTGAATGCTACCCGCGCCTCCCACCGGGGCGCAGGTCTTTTCGCGCAATCCCGTACAAGTCGCTACGCCGTTCGACATATTTTGCGACAACCTTTTTGTGGCACGGGGGAAACGTGCCATCTAATGGCGAGTTTGGCAGTGACCGGTGGCCCGGCATTCTTCGGGCCACCCCTAAGCGGGTTCTGAAATTTGAACGCTCCGACCAGCTATGGCCGTTCGGGCCTAATTGTGTTTGCATCGGCCCTGTTGCTTGCCGCGTGCAGCTCCGGTGACGATGCCGGCAAGCAGCAGGGCGGCGGTCGCCGTGGTCCCTCGGGCCCGCCGCAGGTCGGCTATGTCGTGGTGCAGCCGAGCAGCGTGCCGGTGACAACCGAACTTGCCGGACGCGTCACGCCCTATCAGATGTCGCAGGTGCGCCCGCAGGTTGCCGGCATCGTCCAGCGCCGGCTGTTCAAGGAGGGCGAGGTCGTCCGCCAGGGCCAGACGCTCTACCAGATCGACCCGAGCCTCTATCAGGCCAGCGTGGCACAGGCGCAGGCGAACCTGCAAAATGCCCAGGCCACGCTGGAAGCGGCGCGGATCCGGGCCGATCGCTACAAGCCGCTCGCCCAGATGCAGGCCGTGAGCCAGCAGGACTATACCGACGCAGTGGCCCAGGCGCGCCAGGCGGCGGCGCAGGTGGCGCAGTTCCGCGCGGCGCTGCAGACCGCCCAGATCAACCTGCGCTTCACCCGCGTACCGGCGCCGATTACCGGCCGGATCGGCCGATCGCTGTTCACCGAGGGCGCACTCGTCACCGCCAACCAGGCCGACCCCCTGGCGGTGATCGAGCGACTCGACCCGATCTTCGTCGACATCCAGCAATCGAGCGCGGACATGCTGGCATTGCGCCGCGCGCTGGCACGGGGAGGCACGGCCCCCGCCACCGCGACCGTGCGGCTGAAGCTGGAAGACGGCAGCGACTATGGCGCTACCGGCACCGTTGAATTCACCGAAGTGATCGTCAGCGAAAGCACCGGCACGGTCACGCTGCGCGCGCGATTCCCCAATGCGCAGAACATCCTGCTGCCGGGCATGTTCGTCCGCGCGGTGTTCGCGCAGGCGATCGATACCCAGGCTTATCTCGTGCCCCAAGCCGGCGTGTCGCGCGATCCCAAGGGCAATGCCACCGTCTATGTCGTCGGGCCGGGCAACAAGGCCGTGGCGCGCACCGTCGTCGCCGATCGCACGATCGGGCAGAACTGGGTGATCACCCAGGGGCTGGCGCCGGGCGACAAGGTGATCGTGCAGGGCACGGCGAACCTCAAGCCGGACATCGACATCAAGCCGGTGCCCGCCAACACGCCGCAGAAGATCGAGCCGCCCAAAAAGGGCCAGGGGCAAGGCGGCGCCCAGACCAAGGGCGGCAGCCAGGCCAAGGCGGGCTGAGCCGCCATGTCGCGCATCTTCATCGACCGGCCGATCTTCGCCTGGGTGCTTGCCATCATCGTGATGCTGATGGGCCTTGCCGCGATCTTCTCGCTGCCCATCGCGCAGTATCCGGACATCGCGCCCCCGCAGGTCAATATCCGCGCCACCTATCCCGGCGCCTCGGCCGAGACGGTGCAGAACAGCGTCACCCAGGTGATCGAGCAGCAGCTGAGCGGCATCGACGGGCTGCTCTATTTCAGCAGCTCGTCCACCTCGCGTGGCCAGGTGACGATCTCGGCGACCTTCGAGAAGGGCACCAACCCGGACATTGCCCAGGTGCAGGTGCAGAACAAGGTGCAGCAGGCGCTGTCCCGCCTGCCCAGCCAGGTGCAGCAGCAGGGCCTGACCGTCACCAAGTCGAATCCCGACTTCCTGATGATCGTCGGCGTGTATGACTCGACCGACAAGAAGACCAATCTCGACGTCTCGGACTGGCTCGCCTCCAACCTGCAGGATCCATTGTCCCGCATCGAGGGCGTCGGCGACACCAACGTGTTCGGCGCGCCCTATGCGATGCGCATCTGGCTCAACCCGGCGCGGCTCGCCAGCTACGGGCTGATCCCGGGCGACATCATCACCGCGATCCAGGCGCAGAACACCGAAATCGCCGCGGGCGAGCTCGGCGGCCAGCCGATGCCCGACGCGCAGATGCTCAACGCGACGGTGACCTCGCAGTCGCGGCTGCAGACCCCCGAGCAGTTCGCCAACATCATCGTGAAGACCGATCCGACCGGCGCCGCGGTGAAGCTGCGCGACGTCGCGCGCGTCGAGCTCGGCTCGGACAACTACAATTCGTCAAGCCGGATCAACGGCCATCCGGGCGCCGGCCTCGCCATCTCGCTGTCGCCGGGCGCCGACGCGCTCAAGACCGCCGACCTCGTCAAGCAGCAGGTCGAAGCCGCGGCCAAGGGCTTCCCGGCCGGCTTCAAATACGCCTATGCCAACGACACTACCGGCTTCATCAAGCTCTCGATCGAGGAAGTGGTGAAGACGCTGGTCGAGGCGATCATCCTCGTCGTCATAGTTATGTTCGTGTTCCTGCAGAGCTGGCGCGCGACGCTGATCCCGGCGATCGCCGTGCCGGTGGTGCTGCTCGGCACCTTCGGCGTGTTCTACGCGCTTGGCTTCTCGATCAATACGCTCACCCTGTTCGGGCTTGTCCTCGCCATCGGCCTGCTCGTCGACGACGCGATCGTCGTCGTCGAGAATGTCGAGCGGCTGATGGAAGAGAATCCCGACATGACGCCGCGCGAGGCGACGATCCGCTCGATGGACGAGATCCAGGTGGCGCTGGTCGCGATCGCGCTGGTGCTGTCTGCCGTGTTCCTGCCGATGGCGTTCTTCGGCGGCTCCACGGGTGTGATCTACCGCCAGTTCTCCGTCACGATCGTCTCGGCGATGGTGCTCTCGGTGCTCGTCGCGCTGGTGCTGAGCCCGGCGCTGACCGCCACATTGCTTAAGCAGAAGAGCGAGGAAAAGGACGTCGAGGATAGCTGGTTTGCCCGTAAATTCCCCTGGGTGGGACGCGGGCTGACCACGGCCAAGACCAAGTTCAACAACGGCTTCGATCGCGGCGTGGAGCGCTACACCGGCTGGGTGCAAGCGGTGGTCGATCGCAAGTGGATCTTCCTCCTTCTGTATCTCGGCACCTGCGCGGTGCTGGTGCTGATGTTCGTGCGCCTGCCCACCGGCTTCCTGCCGACCGAGGACCAGGGCGCCGCCTCGGTACAGTTCCGCCTTCCCGCGGGCGCGACCATGGCGCGCACCAAGGAAATCCAGCTCGCGGTGGAGAAATACTTCCTGACCAAGGAAGCCAAGAACGTCTCGGTGATGTTCTCGGTCTCCGGCGGCGGCGGCGGCGGGGTCAATGGCCAGAATACCGGCCAGGGCTTCATCAATTTGACCGACTGGTCGGATCGCAAGGGCGCCGACAACAGCGCCGACGGCATCGTCAATCGCGCGGCCGGCGCCTTCCGCAACTTCCGCGACGCGCAGGTCTTCGCGCTGGTGCCCCCGGCGATCCGCGGCCTCGGCCAGTCGACCGGCTTCACCATGGAGTTGCTCAATTCCAGCGGGATGAGCCGCGACCAGTTCCTTGCCGCGCGCGACAAGCTGCTCGCCGCCGCCAACGCGGATCCCGAGCTGGCGCAGGTCCGCCTCACCGACCTGCCCGACGTCGCCACGCTCAAGGTCGATCTCGATCAGCAGAAGCTCGCCACGCTGGGCCTCAGCCAGACCGACGTGAACGCGACGCTGTCGACCGCCTGGGGCGGCCGCTACGTCAACGACTTCATCGATCGCGGCCGCGTCAAGCGCGTCTACGTCCAGGGCGACGCACCCTATCGCTCCGAACCCGGCGACCTCGCCCAGTGGTTCGTCCGCAGCAGCAACGGCCAGATGGCGCCCTTCACTTCCTTCGCCTCGACGAGCTGGGCGACAGCGCCGACCTCGATGGCGCGGTTCAACGGCCTCCAGTCCTTCGAGTTCAGTGGCCAGGCGGCACCCGGCAAGAGTTCGGGAGACGCGATGCAGCGCATCGCCGAGCTCGCCGCGCAGATCCCCGGCACCAGCATCGCCTGGGCGGGCCTCTCCTATCAGGAGCGGCTCTCCTCGGGTCAGGCGCCGCTCCTCTACGGCGTGTCGCTGCTCGTCGTGTTCCTCTGCCTCGCCGCGCTCTACGAGAGCTGGTCGATCCCGATCGCGGTGCTGCTGGTCATCCCACTCGGCCTTGTCGGCGCGATCTTCGCGGTGACGCTGCGCGGGCTGCAGAACGACGTCTATCTCCAGATCGGCCTGCTCACCACCATGGGAC
>JAPJRE010000253.1 GCA_030824725.1 Sphingomonas sp. | reverse complement strand
GGAGTGAATCAGACCGTCAACGCGACTTCAAGGGCGGGTTTTTCAACACAATCGATCCAACTCCAGCCAATCACCGCCCAGCCGCATTTGCACGCAGATACAGCGGCACAGCACCCACCTCATCCGGGCGGAGCGCTTGGAGGTTTTCCCTCACGACTGCGCCCATGAGCCCGACATCGCGCCCAACGGAACCGATGGGCCAGCCATGCCAAAGCCGCGCGCTGTTCGCCACCGCCTCGGGGAGGCAGCACTGCCGCCGCCGCCCCCCCCCTTCGCCCTCAGAACTTGAACCGCACGCCGGCGCGGTACACCCGGCCGATCTGGTCGTAGAGCGCAGGATTGTTGAAGATCGTCGACGGTGCCGGATCGCGGTCCAGCAGATTGTCGATCTTCCCGTACAGCGTCACGTCCTTCACCACATCGAAGGTCGCGCCGACATCGAGATAGAAGGAGCCCGGCATGTAATTGTTGTCGATCGTCGGGTATTTGGTGGTCGAGGCCGGGCAGTTGCTCTGGCAGACGATATACTGGTTGCCGATCGTGCCCGCGCTGAACCAGCGTTCCTGCACCAGTAGCGAGAAGCCGCCGGCATCATAGGTCTGCACCGCCAGCCACTTCCAGTGCGGCGTCGCCCCCAGGTTGTTGCCGGCATTGTCGACCGGCACCGTGCCCGGCAGCCCGGTATCGGTAATGTTGTTGATCACATGCGTCGCCAGCGCGCGCAGCGTCAGGTTGCCGGGCAGCCCCAGCGGCCGCGCCCAGCGATAGCTCGCCTCGATGTCGAAGCCCTCGGTGCGGATCGAGGCGAGGTTGAACGCCTGGACGTTGATGAAGTTCGGCCCCGCCGTGTTGGCCAGGTTGAACGCCCCGCAGGTCTCCGGCAGCACCTTCTGGAAGCAGAGCTGGACGATGTCGGTCGCCGCCAGGCTGGAGATCACTTCGTCGATCTTGATCTTGTACCAGTCGAACGAAATGTTGAGCCCGCGCGCCCAGCTGGGATTGGCCAGCGCGATGCCGGCGGTGGTGTTGCGCGCGATCTCCGGCTTGAGCGCGGTGTTGCCGATCGCGTTCTGGATGACCAGCACGTTGACCCTGTTGAACGGATCGAAGAAGTTCGGCAGCGTCGTCGTCACTGGTGCTGCGAACAGCTCGGACAGGTTCGGCGCGCGCACGTCGCGCGAGGTGACGCCGCGGATGCGGAAGCCGTCGATCGGCAGGTCCCAGGTGCCGCCCAGCTTCCATGCCCAGACGGTGCCCGAGGTGCTGTAGTCGGTCACCCGCGCCGCGCCGTTCAGGTTGGCACGACCCAGCTTCTCCGAATTGAGGAAGGGCAGGTTCGCCTCGAAAAAGGCTTCCTTGACGCTATAGGCGCCCTGCCCGTTCTTGTAGTTGCCGGCATACCAGTTGTTGCCGGTGGTCAGCAGCGCCGGATCGCTGGGATAGTCGCCGCCGGGCGCCGTGGCGTCGAAGCCGGCGCCATAGGGGTCGGCGCGAACCTTGTAATATTCGTGGCGATATTCGCCGCCGAACGCGATCGAGAGCGGCCCCGCCCACAGGTCCACCGGCGAGCCCGAAATGTTGATGCTGGCCACGTCCTGGGTCTGGCGGGTGCGCTGGTACGGCCCATGCTCGGGCATGATATAGGCCAGCGCCGCGGCCGAGGGATTGCCGCCGATGATATTGAGCGGCTGGCACCCGCTCGCCCGCGCCGCGGCATCGCGGCAGACGATCGTGCCGTTCAGCGTCGTCGCGTCGATCGCCTGGTTGAAGCGGCGCGTCAGCATGATGTTGCGCACGTCGATGTCGGTATAGTTGGTACCGTGCTCGCCATAGATGTCGTAGCTCCACGGCGTGCCGGCGACCTCCACCTTGCCCTTGCCGCCCAGCACGAAGCGATATTGCCGGCGATCGGTATAGACGCGGGTGTTACCCAGTGCGGCATTGCTGGTGCCGTACTGGAAGCTGGTGATACCGGCGGTCGCGCAGGCCTGCTGCACCAGCGCCGGCACATAGGGATTCGCGCATTGCAGCGTCAGGCCCGGCCGGTTCTGGCCGTTGACCGGCTGGTTGTTGGTCTTCACCTGGCCGATATTGGCGGTGAAATAGAGCTCGTTGCCCGGCGCGAAGTCGAAGCCCGCCCGGCCATAGCCGTTGATCCGCTCGATCGCCGATTTGAGCGAGCGGCCGGCATCGATATTGCCCGAAAGGTCGCCGCCCTGGCAGAAGCTGGAGATGCAGCCGCTCACCGCGCCGCTGGTGGTGCGCGATGGCACGCCGTTCGAGCCGTACTGGAACTGGAAGGGCTGGCCGGCCTGGTCGAAGGCGATGCCCTGCAACGGCCCGGCGGTGATCAGGCCATATTTGGTGAAGGTGATCGATTGCGCCCAGTCGCGCACGATGAACTGCGGCATGCCGTCGTTCAGCACGCCGCGATCGATCAGCGAGCGCTGGGTGAACCAGTCGCGGCCATTGGCGAGCTTGGTGCCGAACTCGCCGCCGCCGACGCCCTCTTCCTTGTCATATTCGGCGCTGCCGACGAGATGGAGCCGGTCGCCCAGCGCGCTGGTGCCCGCCGCGAGCTGGACGAGCCCGGTCGCATCGTCGCCATAGGTGGTAATGCCGCCCTGAATGTTGCCGCGGATGCCCTTGAAACGCGTGTCGGTGATGAAGTTGACCACGCCGCCCACCGCGTCCGAGCCATAGGAGGCGGAGGCGCCGCCGTTGACGATGTCGACGCGCCGGACCAGCAGCTGCGGGAACAGGCTGACATCGGGCACGCCGGTGACGTTTGCGCCGACGACGCGCTGGCCGTCGAGCAGCGTCAGCGTGCGGATCGTGCCGAGGCCGCGCAGCGAGAAGGAGCTGAGCCCCTGCTGCCCGCTCGAGGTGCTGAAGGTGTTGACCTGGGTGCCCGACGAGCCCTGGAGCGACGGCAGCTGCGCGATGGTGGTGAAGACGTTGGGCTGCGCGTTGGCGGCGATCTGATCGTCGCCCAGCACCGTGGTCGGCGTCGGGGCGTTGAAGCCGCTCACCGCGATGCGCGAGCCGGTGACGATGATCTCACTGTCCTGCGCGTCGCTGCGGGTCTGGGGGACGACGTCCTCGCTCGCCTGTGGCGGCGGCGCGGCGGCAGTCTGCGCCAGCGCGGACAGCGGCGCGAGGCACACCCCTGCGACGATCAGCCCGAGCGACGTGGTGCGCAGCAGCGCGCGGCGGCGATCCCTCTTGTCGTAGAACATCCTTACCTCCCTGTTTCGGCGCCCGGTTATCCAGACCGGCGGGGAGGCGGCGGCGAATGCGCGGCGGGACGCGCCGAGCATGCCGACAACGCCAGGACGCACCATTCCTGTCGCGGTGCAGCAAGTGCACCACGGCTACCGATCGGCTCCTCTCCAGTCCAACGCCTTGGTTATCTTACAATTCGCGCGAATGACGCGCCCGAGGCACGCCTAGTGCGCGCCACGGCCCCGCCTCAATCGAGCGATGTTCACGTTAACATGGGCACGCTATTGTTGAGCGAAGGTGAAGTCAATAGTCCGTGTACATGGGGTTGCCCCGTTTGGGAGGCATCGAAAACTCAGACCAGCGCCGCGCGATCTTCGCCGCCGTTCAGCCGAGCGTTTCCTTTGGTGAGACGTAGCCGGGGTCATGCGCGAAGGGCAGCGGCGCGCCCGCGCGCAGCGCCGCCAGCACCGCGGCGAAATCGGTCCTGCAGCGGAAGCCGAGCACCTGTTCGGCCAGGCTCGAATCATAGACGCGGCCGATGCTGCCCGGCAACGTCCAGCCCCGCGCCGCGTAGAGCGCCGGTGCATCGGGGAAGGCGCGCGCGATCACCGCGGCGGCATCCTGCTTGAGCGCGGCACAGTCCGCGCGCGCGAAGGGTGTCGGCGCGGAAATCACGAACACGCCGTGGCCGATCGCCGGCGCACGCTCCAGCGCCACCAGATGCGCCCGCGCCGCGTCCTCCACCGTCAGGCGGCGGTGAAGCAGTTCGTTGGCCTTGAGATTCTCGCCCGAAGGCGTGGCATGGGTATCGTCGTCCTCGGGGAAGAAGCGGCTGGTCCGCAGCACGATCGTGGCGAGCCCCTGCTCTGCCCACGCAATCCGGCACAGCCCCTCGGCGGCGAGCTTGGTGACGCCGTAGATGTTGCGCGGCGCGATCGGGCCGCTCGCCTCGTCGAGCCACACCGCCGATTCGCCCGCCCCGTCGCGGATCGCCTGGCTGATCATCAGCGAGGTGGTGGAGGTGAACACGAACCGGTCGTGCCCCGCCGCCTTCGCGCATTCGAGGAGGTTCAGCGTACCCGCCACGTTGACGTCGAGGAAGGTCTGCGCCGGGTAGCGCACGATGTCCGGCTTGTGCAGCCCGCCGGCATGGGTCACCGCCTCGATGCCTTGCTCGGCAAAGACCTGCTCGACCAGCGCGCGATCGGCGACCGAGCCGAGCACGTCGGTGTCCGCACCGGGCGCGACGTCGAGCCCGACGACCTGGTGCCCCGCCCCCCGCAGCATCGGCGCCAGGAAGCGCCCCAGCCAGCCCGACGATCCGGTGAGCAGGATCCGCATCAGTCACGCGCTCCATAGTTGCGCGCCAGCACCGCGCAGACGAACAGCTGGAGCTGGTGGAAGATCATCAGCGGCAGCACGATCAAGCTCACCGCGCCGCCGGGGAACAGGATGGTCGCCATTGGGATGCCGCTCGCCATGCTCTTCTTCGATCCGCAGAAGACGATAGCGATCTCGTCCTCCTTGCTGAAGCCCAGCTTGCGGCTGCCGAACATCGTCACCAGGATCACGATCCCGAGCAGCACCGCGTTGAACGCCAGCACCAGCGCGAGATCGGCGAGCGACACCCGGCCCCACACGCCCGCCACCATCCCTTCGCTGAAGGCCGCATAGACGACGAGCAGGATCGAGCCGCGATCGACCACCATCGTCAGCAGCTTGCGCTTGAGGATGAACCCGCCGATCAGCGGTCGTGCCGCCTGCCCCGCTGCGAAGGGTAGCAGGATCTGCATCGCAATCGACTCCAGCTGCGACAGCGAGAAGCCCGCGCCGCTCCCCTGCGGCAGCAGCGCTGCGACGAGCAGCGGCGTGATGATCACCCCGATCAGGTTGGAGAGCGAGGCACTGCACAAGGCGGCCGGCACGTTGCCGCGCGCGATGGAGGCGAAGGCGATCGAGGATTGCACCGTCGAGGGCAGCAGGCAGAGGAACAACAGCCCCAGCGCGATCCCGCCCGGCAGCACCTGCCCCGCCACCGCATAGACGCCCAGCCCGAGGATCGGGAAGAACAGGAAGGTGCTGAGAAACACCGTCAGCTGCAGCCGCCAGTTGGCGAGCCCCGCCCAGATCGCCGAGGGCGCCAGCCGCGCACCGTAGAGGAAGAAGAGCAGCGCCACCGCGATCGTCACCGCCTCGTCGGCGATGCTAGCCCACATGCCGCGCGCGGGAAACAGCGCGGCGAGGCCGACCGTCCCGAGCAGCATCAGCAGATAGCGATCGATCCAGCGACGAAGGCCAGCCATGCGGGTACTCGCATCAGGGGAACTGCGCTGCCCCATGCGCGCGGCTGCAGACCCGCGCAAGCGCTCAGGCGGCCGCAGCCACCTGCATCGCGTGCAATCGTTCGCCGGCATCCGCCCAGTCGGCGCGGCGGCGGACAAAGGGATTGAGGAACAGGAAAGGCAGCTTCACGAACAGCAGCTCGGAGTGGATGAACGTATCCACCGCCCGCTCCCACCAGCGCGGTTCGCGCTTGCCATGCGCGCGCAGCCAGCCGTCATAGGGCGCCCAATGGCTCGGCTCGTCCTTCTCGATGATCCGGAAGATGCGGGTGAGCACCTTGTCGCTCAGCACTGCCGGATGATTCAGCAGAACGTGGACCTGCTTGTAGCCGCGCTGCTCGGTCAGCGAGATCACCCGGCAAAGCTTCTCGAACTGCGCGTCGTCGTCGATCACCGCCTGGGTATCGAGCGTGTCGATCGTGCGGCGGAACATGATCTCGACGAAGCGATCGATATGCCCGCAGGTCCGGTCGACCGCGAGCGGCATGCGGCCCTGCAGCTCGAACCAGCGCTTGAACATCTGGAAATGCTTGCGCTCGTCGGCGCGGTGCTTCTCGATCGCGGCGATCAGTGCATGGT
>JAPJRE010000252.1 GCA_030824725.1 Sphingomonas sp. | reverse complement strand
GCGGCAGGCCCATTGCCTTGATCAGCTCGGTGCAGGCGATCGCGGCGGCGCCGGCGCCGTTGACCACGATCTTGGTCGTCTTGATGTCGCGCCCGGTCAGGTACAGCGCGTTGATCAGGCCGGCGGCGGCGATGATCGCGGTGCCGTGCTGGTCGTCATGGAACACCGGAATGTTCATGCGCTCGCGCAGCGTCTGCTCGATCACGAAGCATTCGGGGGACTTGATGTCCTCCAGGTTGATGCCGCCGAAGCTCGGCTCCACAGCTCCACCGCGTCGATGAAGCGATCGACATCCTCAGTCTTGAGCTCGAGGTCGATCGAGTCGACGTCAGCGAAGCGCTTGAACAGCACCGCCTTGCCTTCCATCACCGGCTTCGACGCGAGCGCGCCGAGATTGCCGAGGCCCAGGATCGCGGTACCGTTCGAGATGACGGCAACGAGGTTGCCCTTGGCCGTGTAATCATAGGCGGTGGCAGGATTCTCGGAAATCGCGAGCACCGGGACGGCGACGCCGGGCGAATAGGCCAGCGCCAGGTCGCGCTGGGTCGCCATCGGCTTGGAGGCGACGATCTCGATCTTACCCGGGCGGCCCTCGGCATGGTAGCGAAGTGCTTCGCGATCGGAAAACTGGACGTTGCTCTCTTCGGCCATCCGCTCGGCTCCTAATTTCTCGGACTGTTTGCGCCCCTAAAGCAGCACGAAGCAGCGATTGCAAACCGCAGAAGGTGATTTCCGTGCTTTCCCCTACGTCCCTTTATTTGGTCGGTTTAATAGGATGAATGGCGTTGCGTGCGCTGCTCCCGGATTGTCGGATCCGCACCAGCCGCAGATCCTGCGGGCCGGGCGGCCGCGTTGGATCGATCCGCCATAGCTTGTGTCGCCCCCCGTGCTTCCGGTAGCGAGGCGCGATGTCCTCTGCCGCCCCTACCCCGATGATGGCCCAGTATCTCGCGCTCAAGGAAGAGGCGGGGGATTGCCTGCTGTTCTACCGGATGGGCGACTTCTTCGAGCTGTTCTTCGAGGATGCGAAGATCGCGAGCAGCGTACTCGATATCGCGCTCACCTCGCGCGGCGAGCATGACGGCGACAAGATCCCGATGTGCGGCGTGCCGGTGCACGCGATGGAGGCCTATCTCGCCCGGCTGATCAAGGCCGGCCAGCGCGTCGCCATCGCCAACCAGACCGAGACGCCCGAGGAAGCCAAGAAGCGCGCCGGATCGAAGGCGCTGGTCTCGCGCGCCATCGTCCGCGTGGTGACGGCGGGCACGCTCACCGAGGAAGCGCTGCTCGACAGTCGCACCGCCAACTGGTGCGTCGCGGTGGGCGAAGCGGGCGGCGGCGTGGCGATCGCCTGCGCCGACATCTCCACCGGCCGGTTCGAGCTGATCGAGACCGACGCCGCGCGGCTGGGCGCCGAGCTCGCTCGGCTCAACCCCGCCGAGACGATCGCGTGCGACGCGACCGACTTCGCCGAGCTTGCCACCGCGCTGCGCCCCAAGATCGACTTCGACAGCGCCGGCGGCGAGGCGCGGCTGAAGCGGCTGTTCGGCGTGGCGACGCTCGACGGCTTCGGGCAATTCTCGCGCGCCGGACTGGCGGCCGCGGGCGGGCTGGTCGCCTATCTGGAGCATACCGCCAAGGGATCGCTCCCCTTTCTCCGCCCGCCGCGGGTCAGCCGCGCCGAGGCGGCGATGGCGATCGATGCGGCGACGCGCGAGAGCCTGGAGCTCACCGTCAGCGCCGCCGGCGCGCGCAAGGGCAGCCTGCTCGATGCGGTCGACCGCACGGTGACCGGCGCCGGCGCCCGCCTGCTCGGCGCCGACATCGCCGCGCCGCTGATGGACCGCGCCGCGATCGATGCTCGGCTCGACCTGGTCACGCTGTTCCACAACGATGCCGGCCTGCGCGACAGCATCCGCGCGACGCTGCGCGCCCTGCCCGATATCGGCCGCGCGCTGGGCCGCATCGCCGCCGGGCGCGGCTCCCCGCGCGATCTCGGCCAGCTCCGCGACGGCCTGGACGGCGCCTGGCGGCTGGGCGAGCGGATCGACCGGATCGCCGACGCCCCCGCCCTGCTGCGCGAGCTTGCCCCCCAGCTGCGCGGCCATGGCGCACTGATCGACCTGCTCAGCCGCGCGCTGGTGCCCGAGCCGCCGGTCGATGCCGCGCATGGCGGCTATATCGCCGAGGGCTATGACGCCGCACTCGACGACCTGCGCGACGCCGGCGCCGGCGGCCGACGCGCCATCGCCCTGCTGGAGGCCGAGTATCGCAACCGCACCGGCATCACCACGCTCAAGATCCGTCACAACGGCGTGCTCGGCTATCATATCGAAGTCCCAGCCCGCTCGGCCGACGCGCTGATGAAGCCCGACAGCGGCTTCACCCATCGCCAGACGCTGGCCGGCGTGGTCCGCTTCAACGCGCCCGAGCTCCACGACGTCGCGGTGAAGGTCACCCAGGCAGGCGCCCACGCCCTCGCCGCCGAGTCCGCGCATCTTGAGGACCTCACCGGCCAGGCGCTCTCCCGGCGCGAGCCGATCGCCGCGACCGCCGATGCGCTCGCCAGGATCGATGTTGCCGCCGGCCTCGCCGAACGCGCGGCCGAAGGCGGCTGGGTGCGTCCCGAGCTGGTCGAGCATAGCTGCTTCGAGATCGAGGGCGGGCGCCATCCGGTGGTGGAAGCCGCCGTTGCCCGCGCCGGCGGCCGCTTCGTCGCCAACGACTGCAAGCTTTCAGAGGACTCGCGTCTCTGGCTGGTCACCGGCCCCAACATGGGCGGCAAATCGACCTTTCTGCGCCAGAACGCGCTGATCGCCGTGCTCGCCCAGGCCGGCAGCTACGTCCCCGCGACCCGCGCGACGCTGGGGCTGGTCGACCGGCTGTTCAGCCGGGTCGGCGCCTCGGACAATCTCGCCCGCGGCCGCTCGACCTTCATGGTCGAGATGGTCGAGACCGCGGCGATCCTGGCGCAGGCGACCCCGCGCAGCTTCGTGATCCTCGACGAGGTCGGCCGCGGCACCTCGACCTATGATGGCCTCGCCATCGCCTGGGCGGTGGTGGAGGCAATCCACGAGGAAAATCGCTGCCGCTGCCTGTTCGCCACCCATTATCACGAGCTGACCCGGCTTGCCGAGCGCTGCGACGCGCTCACCCTCCACCATGTCCGCGCGCGCGAATGGAAGGGCGAACTGGTGCTGCTCCACGAGCTGGCCGACGGACCGGCGGACCGCAGCTACGGCATCGCCGTCGCGCGGCTCGCGGGCATGTCGCCCGCCACGGTGAAGCGCGCCAAGGCGGTGCTCGACAAGCTCGAGGCCGGCCGCGCCAAGACCGGCGGGCTGGCTGCGGGCCTCGACGACCTGCCGCTGTTCGCCGCCGCCGCGCATGCCGAGGAGGAGAAGGTCGATGCGCTCCGCCACGAACTCGACGCGCTCGACATCGACGCGCTCAGCCCGCGCGAGGCGCTGGACGTGCTGTACAAGCTGAAGGGGCTGGCGAAGGAGGCCTAGGCGGCTGCCGCGCGTTCCAGATGCGCTTCGAGGAACGCGACCGCCTCGCCGGCGGGCAGCGGGCGCGAGAAGAGATAGCCTTGGAACGCTTGGCAGCCAAAGGTGCGCAGGAACAGCTCCTGCGTCTCGTCCTCCACGCCTTCCGCGGTCACGCCGATGCCCAGCGACCGGCCGATCCCCAGCACCGCCTGGATGATCGCCCGCGCGTCCTGCGAATGGCCCAGGTCGCGCACGAAGCTCTGGTCGATCTTCACTCGGTCGACGGCGACCTTGTGGAGGTGCGACAGGCTCGAATAGCCGGTCCCGAAATCGTCGAGCACCAGTTGCACGCCCATGCCGCGTAGCCGGGCGAGACGCGATTCCACCGCGCCGTCCATCGCCAGCATCGCGCTCTCGGTGACTTCGAGCTGCAATTGCTGGGGCTGCATGCCGCGCCATGCAAGAATGGCGAGGATCCGGCGATCGATCCCCGGGCTGCGCAGCTGGATCGGCGACAGGTTCACCGCGAGCGCAATGTCCGGGAAGCGCGCCATCGTCGCACAGGCGCGATCGAGCACCCATTCCCCGAGCGGCACGATCAGCCCGCTCGCCTCGGCGATCGGGATGAAGATGGCAGGCGGAATCGCGCCCTGCTGCGGGTGGTTCCAGCGCACCAGCGCCTCGACGCCGACCACCCGCTGGCCGCTGGCATCGATCACCGGCTGATAATGCACGTCGAGCTGGTCGCCGGACACCAATGCCTTGCGCAGGTCCAGCTCGAGCGCGCGGCGCGCCTGCACTTCGGCGGCGAGGGCGGCATCGAACAGCCGGTACTCGTTGGCGGGCTGCTGCTTGGCCTGGTACAGCGCAGACTCGGCGCGGCGGTGCAACTCGTCGGCACCCATGCCGGGCTGGGCCAGCGCGCAGCCGATCGACACTCCCAGCGTCACCGCCCCCGCCGGGCCGTCGACCGGCGCATGGGCCAGCGCCAGCAGCCGCCGGCACTCAGCCTCCGCCGCCGCGGCATCCGCGCAATCGGCGAGCAGCAACGCGAAGGTATCGCCACCGGTGCGCGCCACCCGGTCCGACCCGCGGGCAATGCCCGCGAGCCGGTTGGCAAAAGCTCGCAGCAGGGCATCGCCGACGCCTTCGCCAAAGGCTTCGTTGATGTCCTTGAAATGATAGAGGTCGATCAGCAGCAACGCGGGCTGTGCGGGGCGCCCGCCGGCCAGCGCGGTCGCAAGCTGGTCCGCCAGGGCTGCGCGGTTGGACAGCCCGGTGAGCGGATCGTGAAAGGCGAGATGCCGCGCACGCGCCTCCGCCTCGCGCAGCGGCGTGATGTCGGTGAGCACCGTCAGGATCAGCGGCTCGCCCTCGACCTCGATTCGGCGACGGCGCGTCATCACATGGCGGACGCTGCCGTCATGCCCCTCGATGGTTTCCTCGGTCTCGAGATCCCTGGCGGTGGCAAGCACCAGCGCGTGCTCGGCGGTATAGTGAATCAGTTGCGCGGGCGAGAGATAGGCTTCGATCGGCGTCGACAGCCAATAGGCGCGATCCTTGCCGGCAAGCGCGCAAAAGGCGCTGTTGACCCCCACCACGCGATCCATCCGATCGATCAGCAGCACGGGGGAAGGCAGCGCCTCGATCATGTCGTGAAAGCAGGCGCGGCGTGCTGCCGTTACGTCTTGCCCGCTTGCCTGCGCCATCTGGCACTCCGCCGCCTTATCCGATCGAGCGGCCTTCCTGACTCCTCGACTCGGCCTTCGCCAAGCGGGGGCAATTCCATATCGGCGACGTAGTATTTCGCTAACCACGGAGGCCGCGACGCCGGCGATGCCGCGCCGGGCGGGGCCTCCAAAATGAAAGAGGCCGCCGGGCCCCCTCCCGGGTACCCGGCGACCCCCGACATGGTCAGCGGCCGGAGAGCTCCAGCCCGGGAGACCATGCGGACCGCATTACCTGCAACTGCCGACGTTGATTGGAGGAGGATACCTCCCGGCGGCAATATGGATGGAGGGCTTCCATCCACGCGGCAGGATCAGCGGCGCGTCTCCCGAACGAACTGAACCGACCTCATTGCTGAACCATGAGACATCGGATCACCTCCTTTCGCTTGTTGAAGAGCCTGTGCCTCTCGACACACTTGACATGTAGGATGACGGCGAGTCGCAGAACAAGTCTTGTAAAAGATTTTTATCGGTGCGATTCTGGAAGTCTGGGCCGAAGCGGTGCGCCGCCAGCCTATTTGCGGCAATCCTCCACCACCCGCAGGATCTCCGGCCATGCCGGTAGGACCAGCGTTGGCAGGCCGCCCCCCTCCATGACGAAGCGGCCACGGCTGAAGCCGAGCGCGTCAAGAAAGCCGTCGTTCGCGGCGAACGCCATGGAGAGCATGCCGGGCGCGCCGGGATCGGGCGCGGCGGCAACCGCACGAACCACGCTGGTGGTGCGCAGCGTGAGCGTCGCCGGAGCCACGCCAGTACGCGACAGCGTCACGCGGCGTGCCGCAAGATCGCAGCGCAGCGTGGCGACCGGCGCCATGCCCGTCACGCCGTAAATGGCGGCGCCCCCGCCGGGCGCAGCGCGATAGCGCCAGTCACCCGGCGTCAGCGGCCAGTCGCGCCAGTCGGGGCTGGGCGTCGGCGCGGGGCGCGGC
>JAPJRE010000251.1 GCA_030824725.1 Sphingomonas sp. | reverse complement strand
CCATACCAACCCCGGACTCCAGTTATGACTGGTAGAGCTTTGGGGAGCACGTCAGCTGCAACGCGACTGCGGGAGGCAACCCGTCGATAGCGTCAACCTCCGGCACACCGGCCTGATCGATCAGGCGGCGGGCGTAGGGCGCGACCGATTCCAGATAGCGGCGCTGTGCCTCGGCATAGAGGGTGCCGAAAGCGAGGCTCGATTTGCCCGATCCGGATATGCCGGTGAACACCACGAAGGCGTCGCGCGGCACGTCCACGTCGACATTCTTGAGATTGTTCTGCCGCGCGCCGCGTACCTGAACGAAGCCGGAGCGCGGCGCGCGTTCCTTGCCGGGGGTGGTTTGAGGCTCCTGATCCTTGCTCATACGGTCACTTTCACTCGGCGCATCACAGATAGATGAACTGACGGTGCAGGCCGTCCAACTCGCCCCGGATCGTCTCCGCCCGATCCTCGTCATCGTTATCTACTGCCGTCAGCAGCGCCTGTTCCTTCGCGGTGATCCGGTCGCACAGCTCGTACAGATTTTCGCAGAAAGCCTCCGAATGGACCGACGGCTCTTCCCGGTCGGGCTGCGCCGACGCCAGGCCGCGAACCGACGAGAGCGGGGTGACATCGTTCTCTTCGTTGAAGGCGATCTGGCGCTGTCGCCGACTCTCGGTCTCGTCGATCGCGGCCCTCATCGCCGGCGTCACGGTATCGGCGTAGAGAACTGCGGTGCCGTTCACGTTGCGCGCGACGCGGCCGATCATCTGGATCAGCGCCTGGGCCGAGCGCAGGAAGCCCGCGCGGTCCGCATCGAAGATCGCGATCAGCGACGCTTCGGGGATATCGAGCCCTTCGCGTAGCAGGCTGATACCGATCAGCACGTCGAACTCGCCCGCGCGCAGGCCCTCGATGATCGCGACCCGATCCTCGACCTTGACGTCAGAGTGCATGTAGCGCGCGCGCACGCCCTGGCTTTCGAGGAATGCGTGCAGCTCCTCGGTCGCGACCTTGGTCAGCGTCGTGACCAGCACGCGCTCATCGCGCTTCGTGCGCTGCGCGATCTCGCGTAGCAAATCATCCCGCGCGCCTTGGGACGGGCGGATTTCCACTTTCGGATCGAGCAGGCCGGTCGGCCGAACGATCTGTTCGACCACCCTGCCTTGCGAGGCCCTTACCTCATAGGCGCCGGGGGTGGCGGACACGAAGATCGTCTGCGGCTTGACCTGTTCGAACTCGTGGAAGCTCAAGGGGTGGCTGTCCTTCGAGGATGGCAGGCGGAAGCCATAATCGATCAGCGTATCCTTGCGGGCCTGGTCGCCCCGGAACATCGCCGAGATCTGCGGGATCATCACATGCGATTCGTCGACGAACAGCAGCCCATCCTTGGGCAGATAGTCGAGCAGGGTTATGGGCGGGAGCGCTGGGTCACGGCCGCTCAGATAGCAGGCGTAATTTTCCATGCCCGAGCAATATCCGACCTCGCGCAACATCTCGGCATCGTTGGTGATGCGATCATAGAGGCGCGCCGCTTCCGTCAGGCGATTTTCGCTGGTCAGCCGCTCGACCTGCGTCTCCATCTCTGCGAGGATCGCCGTTGCGGCCTTGCGGGCCTGATCGGCGGTCGCCGCCAGAACGGTCTTGGGCGATACGAGATAGTGATCGGTGCTCTCTAGCTGCCTTCCGGTCGCCGCATCGAACCACTGGAGGGACGCGATCAGGCCGTTCGCCAATCCGACCCGCAGGGCCTTATATTCCGAATCCGCCGGGTAAACCTCAACAGCGTCGCCATCAGCGCGATAGGTGCCGCGCTTCAGCTTGTGCTCGGCCCGATCATATTGCAGACGCGCCAGGCCGCGAAGAAGCTCTTCCTGTCCCAACCGCGCGCCCTCGGTCAGCGGAACCTGGAGCGCGCGATAATTGTCGGGATCGCCCATGCCATAGATCGACGATACCGAGGCAACGACGATCGTATCGCGGCGCTCAATCAGGGATTTTGTCGTCGAAAGGCGCAACCGTTCCAGATGCTCGTTGATCGAGGAATCTTTCGGAATGAACTCATCGCGGCCCGGCAAATACACCTCTGGCTGGAAATAGTCGTAGTAGGAGACGAAATACTCCACGGCGTTTTCAGGGAAAAATCGCCGCATTTCGTCATAGAGCTGCGACGTTAGCGTCTTGTTGGGGGCCAGGATCAGCGTGGGACGCTTCAGGCGATGGATCACGTTGGCCATCGTGAACGTCTTGCCCGACCCCGTGATGCCCTTGAGGGTCTGATGGTGCGCCCCCTCCTCGATGCCGGATATGAGCCGCGCGATCGCTTCGGGCTGATCGCCCGCCGGGGTATAGTCGGAGTGCAAAATGAATATGCCAGTCGACATCAGATATCCTCCTGCCAGGGCCAGGCCATGAACGCCTCAAGCGTGCCCAAAAACGATTGTCGGGTCACATCTGCCCCTTCGCGGGCGGCTGTCCATGGTCCTTGTGTGCGTGCCTGATCCGCCGAACGGTCCACCAGACACCAAGGAGGACAAGGGGAACCAAAGCTGCGATCACCAGCTCAGGCGCCACTGCGTCGTGAATGCCCGGTATGCCCTTGATGAAATAGGAGAGCAGGCCGATCACATAATAGGAGATTGCGGCGACAGACAGGCCCTCCACCGTCTGCTGAAGCTGCAATTGCAGCTTCGCCCGGTTGTTCATCGAGGCGAGCAGGTCGCTATTCTGGCGTTCGAGCTGCACATCGATCCAGGATCGCAGCAAGGTGGTCGCGCGCGCCAGCTTGTCCGAGAGATTGGCCTGCCGCTCCTCGATCACGCGACAGGTCCGCATGGCGGGGGCGATCCTGCGATGCAGGAAGCTGCGCCAGCGATAGCAGCCGGGGACGAAGGTTTCGCCGAGTGCGGCAAGCCGTTCCTCGACGATCTCGTAATAAGCGCGGCTCGCGCCGAAGCGGTAGAGGCTGGACGCCGTGTCCGCCTCCAGCTCGGCCGAGAGATCCGTCAATCTGGAAAGCAGCGCCTCGCTGTTGCGCCGAGCCGACTTGCGCATCTCATCCGTGATCGCGGCGAGGCGCTTTTCTATATTGCGTAGATGCGGACCCAGCGATTGGGTCAGGGGAATACCGAGCAGGGCCAACGTCCGATAGGTCTCGATTTCAAGGAGCCGCTGCGCCAGCGCGCCAAGCCGGATCGGCGTCAGGCCGCGATCGAGGATGAGGATGCGGGTCAGCCCATCTGCATCCTGACGGAAATCGGTAACGATATCCGCCATGCCGTCCTCGACGAGCGAATGGCAGCGGCTGATCGGATCGAAGCGGTCAATGTAGGTCGCGGTCTCTTCCGTCCACGCCACCACGTCCAACCGGATGCCGCAAATGACCGGCCCAGGCGGGGTGAAGCCGTGCTTGAACGGGTCTTCGCCCGCCAGATCCCCGGTGTCGGGATCAACAGGCGCGCTCCACAGGTAGGTCGAAAACTCCGTATGCTTCTCACAATGCAATTTGCCCTGATCCCAGGTCAGGCCATGAAGGGGGGAGTTCTGATCGGGCAGCGACGCGCCCATTCGGCTCGATATTTCCGCGAGCGTCGCCTTATCCTTGGCCAGATTGCCTTCATTCATGAAGGCGAGCTGCACCAGGGCGCGCGGTGACTCGATCAGGAGATATGGGCGCGCATGTACCTCGTCGATGGCAACCCGCCTATTTTCATAGGTCGGCATACCATAGACAGTCGAACCGCCATTCGGAGCGCTGCCCGCTTCACTCAATCGGCTTTCCCCCCTTGTCATCCTTCTCCCCCACGTCGCGATGATCTAGATCGCCATAAGTAATCAGCCGAGAGCCACGATATCCTATGCCATGGGTCCACAGCCAGCTTAGTGCCACACTAAGCCGGTTCTGCGCCCCGATCAGGAAATAAATGTGGATGAGCTTCCACATCCACCACGCCAGGGCCCCGCGCAACTTAAACCGACCCATGTCGACGACGGCAAGGCTGCGGCCTATAGTCGCCAAATTGCCCTGATGCCGGTAATGGAAGGGCGCGACCTCGTTCTGCCCCTTCAGGCGCTGGCGGATAAGCCGGGCGACATATTGACCCGCCTGCTTCGCAGCCGGCGCAAGACCGGGGACAGGCTTGCCATCGAACCCGTTCGAGGCCGCGGTGTCGCCGATCACGAAAATGTCGCGATGACCCGGCACCGTCAGGTCCGGTCCGACAATCACGCGGCCAGCGCGATCGGCTTCAGCGTTCAGCCAATGCGCGGCGGGCGATGCCTGGACGCCTGCTGCCCACAGGATCGTTTCGGCGGGAATCTGCTTCCCATCCACGACGACGCCATCGGCGGAGCATTCCGTGACCGGCGTGCCGAGCTTGATTTCGACGCCGAGCTTTTCGAGCGCCTGCCGGGTATAGGCGGAGAGGTCTTCCGGGAAAGCCTGCAAGAGCCGTTGCCCGGCTTCGATCAGCACGACGCGGGTCGCACGCGGGTCGATCGACCGGAAATCCCGCACCAGCGTCAGGCGGGCAAGCTCCGCGATCGTGCCGGCCAGCTCCACGCCGGTCGGGCCACCACCGATGATGACGAAGGTCTGCAAAGCGGCACGGCGCGCGGGGTCCGTCTCACGCTCGGCTTCCTCGAAGGCGACCAGAAGGCGCCGGCGAATGGTGGTTGCATCCTCCAGCGATTTCAGGCCGGGAGCAAACGGTTCCCATTGATCGTGGCCGAAATAGGAGTGCCGCGCGCCCGTCGCGATGACGAGCGTGTCATAGGCAACCGTCGAGCCGTCCTCCAGAATGACGCGCCGACCGCCTGTATCGACACCTTCAACCTCGCCGAGCAGGGTCCGCACGTCCTTCCGCTTGGCGAAGAGCGAACGGATCGGCCATGCGATCTCCGATGGCGACAGCGAGGCGCCCGCCACCTGATAGAGCAGCGGCTGAAAGAGATGGTGGTTGCGGCGATCGACGAGCGTGATGTCCACGCCGCTCCCGGCGAGCCGCTGCACGGTTTCAAGGCCGCCGAAGCCCGCCCCCACGACCACCACGCGATGGCGGCCGTGAGCCGGCTCATGGCTGGGCGCGATTTCGCGCATGGTTGAAGGTGACGGCCCGGTCATTGGGACAACGCCGCGGCATGGTGGGCGATATGTTCGCCGATGAAACTCGCGATGAAATAATAGCTGTGGTCGTATCCAGGCAGCCGATGGAGCGTCAGCGGGTGCTCGGCAGCCTTGCACGCCGCCTCCAGCAAGTCGGGGCGCAGCTCGCGCTCGACAAACTCGTCATCCAGACCCTGATGGACGAGCAACGGCAGACGCTCGCGGGCGGCCTTGATAAGTTCGATGGCGTCATATTGCTTCCACGCCTCGCGATCGTCACCCAGATAGGCCGTGAAGGCACGCTCGCCCCAAGGCACCTGGCTCGGCGCTACGATCGGCGAGAAGGCCGATACGCTGCGATAGCGTCCGGGGTTGCGCAGGGCGGCAACAAGGGCGCCATGCCCGCCCATGGAATGGCCCGCGATAGCCCGGCGATCATCGGCCGGGAATGTGGCTTCGATCAGCGCCGGCAATTCCTCGACGACATAATCGTACATGCGGTAGTGTGCGGCCCAAGGTTCCTGCGTCGCGTTGACGTAGAAGCCGGCGCCCTGCCCCAGATCATAGCCGGGATCGTCGGCCACGCCTTCGCCTCGCGGGCTGGTGTCCGGCACGACGAGGATGATCCCGTGCTCGGCCGCGAAACGCTGCGCGACAGCCTTGGTGATGAAATTCTGCTCGGTGCAGGTCAGGCCGGACAGCCAATACAGCACCGGCACGCGACCGTCCTTCACCTGGGGAGGCAGATAGACGCCGACCTTCATCGGACAACCGAGGCTGATCGAGTCATGCTGATAGACGTCCTGCCAACCGCCGAAGCTGGCGTGATGTTCGACACGTTCCATTTTTGTTTCCTTGCTTCGACGGTTGGTGGACGGTGTGGCGATAGGAGCCCTTTTGCTGGCTGTTGTGCGGGGGGAAGCGCCGGCGCCTGTTTCAGCGCCGGCGACAGCCAGTCATAGGGTTGCGGGTATCGCCCTCACCTTCCGGCTTCAGATGAAGGTGTACGAGCAGACCTTGTTGGGGTCAGGACATAGAACGGGCACAGATATACGCTAAGCGTCTCTGCGCGCACTT
>JAPJRE010000006.1:8591-28271 GCA_030824725.1 Sphingomonas sp. | reverse complement strand
GCGGCGGCGGTGGTTTCCGCGGCGGCGGTGGCGGCGGCATGCCCCCCCAGGTGATCGGCGAAGGTACCGGCGTGGTGAAGTTCTTCAACGCACAGAAGGGCTTCGGCTTCATCGTCCGTGATGATGGCGGCGAAGACGTGTTCGTCCACATCTCGGCCGTCGAGCAGGCGGGCCTGACCGCGCTGGCCGAAGGCCAGCCGCTCGGCTTCACCCTCGTCGATCGCGGCGGCCGCACCTCGGCGACCACGCTGAAGATCGACGGCGAGCCGATGGAAGTCGTCGAACGCGCCCCGCGCGAGCAGGGTGCAGGCGGCTTCGGCGGCGATCGCGGCGCGCCGCGTGGCGGCCCGCAGCGCCAGCTGACCGGCGAGAAGGCAACCGGCACGGTCAAATTCTTCAACGCGATGAAGGGCTTCGGCTTCATCCAGCGCGATGACGGGCAGCCCGATGCGTTCGTGCACATCTCGGCCGTCGAGCGCGCCGGCATGCCGACGCTCAACGAAGGCGACCGGCTCGAGTTCGAGCTGGAGGTCGATCGTCGCGGCAAGTACGCAGCGGTGAACCTTTCGCCGCAGCAGTAAGCCGACCGGCCATTGACGCACAGGAAGGGCCGGGCGGCGACGCCCGGCCTTTTCTTTTGCCCCCTCGCCTTCGCGGACAGCCTGTCGGAGACACGCCCGTGCAGATCGCCGTTCTCACCTTCGATGGCTTCAACGAGCTGGACAGCTTCGTCGCGGCTGCGATCCTCAACCGGATGCGCGCGCAAGGCTGGGCGGCGCACATCACCTGCCCGACCGAGACGGTCACCTCGCTGAACGGCGTGACGATCCGGCGCCAGCGCCCGCTGTCCTTCGCGGCGGAGGCCGATGCGGTGATCCTCGGCAGCGGCAGCAGGACGCGCGAGATCGCCGCCGATGCAGACCTGCTCGCGCAGATCCGCCTCGATCCGGCACGGCAGCTGATCGGCGCGCAATGTTCGGGCACGCTGCTGCTCGCCAAGCTCGGTCTGATCGGCACCCTGCCCGCCTGCACCGACCTGACCACCAAGCCTTGGGTGATTGAGGCGGGCGTCGAGGTGATCGACGCGCCGTTCATAGCCCATGGCAATGTCGCGACGGCAGGCGGTTGCCTCGCCTCCCAATATCTCGCCGCCTGGATGCTGGCGCGCGGCGAATCGATCGCAGCAGCACGCGAGGCGCTGCACTATGTCGCGCCGGTCGGCGAGAAGGCGGCAACGGTCTCCCGCATCCTCGGCGTGGTGACGCCGTTCCTTGCCGAATCGCCCGGCGGCAGCGCCGGGGAGCCCGCGCGCGCGGCCTAGCGGTCTTGGGCGGCGGCGCCCGGCCCCTCGAACAGGGCGGGCGCTTCGGCTTCGATCGTGCAGACCAGCCCTTCGGGTGCGAAGTCGAGCCGCACCTGCGCCTTGAGGTCGCCGGCCAGCGCCCGTTCGAGCATCCGGGTGCCGAAGCCCTGCCGCGACGGCGGCACCACCGGCGGGCCGCCCATCTCGCGCCATTCGAGAAGAAGGCGCGGCGGCGGGTCTGCCGCGACTCGCCACGCGAAGGTCACCTGCCCGCGCTCGTCGGACAGCGCGCCATATTTGATGGCGTTGGTACAAAGCTCGTGCAGCGCCATCGCCATCGTCACGGCGACTCGCGAATCGAGCCAGATCGTTGGGCCGCCCAGCGCCACCCGGTCCGCGACGCCGCACGAATCGATCGCGCCTTCCGCCACTTCGGCCAGTTCGGCCTTTTCCCAATGCACGCGGGTGAGCGTGTCATGCGCGCGGGCCAGCGCGCCCAGCCGGCCCTCGAAGGCGCGTTGGGCGGCGGCAGGATCCGGATTGCGGCCGATCGTCTGCCGGGCCAGCGACTGCACCACCGACAGCATGTTCTTCACGCGGTGGTTGAGCTCGTCAATCAGCAGGCGCTGGCGGCGCGCCGCTTCGGCGAGGGCACGCTGGGTCTCGCGCAGCTCGGTCGAATCGAAATAATAGCAGATCACCCCCTGCCGTCCTTCGGGAAGCCGGGCCCGGTGGAGTTCCCACTCATAGCCTTCGACCTGCGCGATATCGGAGCGCTGCGCCACGAATGCGCTGGAGCGATAGGGTTCGCCGGTTTCCAGCGTGGTGCGGAAACGGCCGAGGATCTCCTGCGCCACCGCCTCCGGCCAGAGGATGCGCATCGCTTCTTCGAAGGCGCGGCCGATCACCGGCCGGACGTTGCGGAAGGCGCCTTCCTGGCTGCGCTCGTTCATCGCCACGATCGTCAGCGCATCGTCGACGAGATAGATGCCGAACGGGCATTTGTTGATCAGCTCGACGAAGATCTCGCTTTGGCGTGCGGTATGTTCGGCGACCTCGCGGACCCACGCTTCAGGCGCATCGCCGGCGACGCGCCGGAGCAAGGCGTCGCGCCCGCTGAATCGTTCCGACAATGCTGCGGATTCGAAGCCCGATCTGGTCGGCATTGCATCTCCCTCATGGCAGCACAGCGCCACGCGCGCGCAACAAGCCGATGCATGTCTGGAGACGAGCTTACCTCGCGGGGCAACGACTTGTCGAATCGCCGCGCGGTCGGCCGCCCCCCCCCCGACCCGCTACGCGCATGCCCGCGAGCGCAAGCCCTCAGGTCACCAGTCGCCGCAGCCCGGCGATGGTGTCCGCCTCGGCCACGGGCTTGTCGGTGCGGATCCGGGCAATTCGCGGGAAGCGCATCGCCAGCCCCGATTTGTGCCGCTTCGATTCGTGAATCGAATCGAAGGCGACTTCCAGCACCAGCGACTTGTCGGTCTCCCGCACCGGGCCGAAGCGGCTCACCGTATGGGTGCGGACATGGCGATCGAGCCATTTCAGCTCTTCGTCGGTGAAGCCGAAATAGGCCTTGCCGACGGGGAGCAGTTGGCCGGCCTCGGTCCAGGCACCAAAGGTGAAGTCCGAATAGAAGCTGCTGCGCTTGCCCGAACCGCGCTGGGCATACATCAGCACGCAATCCGCAGTGAGCGGATCGCGCTTCCATTTATACCAGAGCCCGACGCGGCGACCGGCGACATAGGGCGAATCGCGCCGCTTGAGCATCACGCCCTCGATCGCGGCATCGCGGGCACCGGCGCGGATTTCCTCCAGTGCCGGAAAATCCGCCGCATCGATCACGGCGGAAAGATCGAAGCGCGTCGGATCGAGCCGCGGCACGAACGATTCGAGGCGCGTGCGCCGCGCGTGCCAGGGCAGCGCCCGGACATCCTCCGCCCCATCGAACAGGAGATCGTAGAGGCGGACGAAAGCCGGATATGCCGCCAGCGTCTTGGCCGACACGACCTTCCGCCCCAGCCGCTGCTGGAGCGCGTTGAAGCTGCCCGCCTCGCCGCCCTGCACCTCGCCGCGGACCAGCAGTTCGCCGTCCAGCACGCCCGGTGTCGCGAATGCCGCCGCCACTTCGGGGAAGCTGCGCGTGATGTCGTCGCCGGCGCGGCTGTAGAGCCGGGTCTCGCCGCCGGCATGGACGAGCTGGATCCGGATGCCGTCCCACTTCCACTCCGCCGCATAGTCGGCGAGGCTGACCTGCGTCTCCTCCAGCGGGTGGGCGAGCATGAACGGCCGGAACACCGGCACGTCCTCGGTGCGGGGCTGCGCGCCGCGCCCCTCCGCCCAATCGAACAGCCGCGCATAGGGCGGGTGCAGCCCGTGCCACACCTCCTCTACCGCATCGACGTCGAGCCCGAAGGCCTGGGCGAGCGCGGTCTTGGCCAGCCGGGCGGAAATGCCGACGCGCAGCGCGCCGGTCGCCAGCTTGAGCAGCGCATAGCGTTCGTCCGCCTCGAGCCGATCGAGCATCGCGGCGAGCACCGCCGGTGCATCGGAGCGGGAGAGCGCCCCCAGGGTGGCGACCACGTTGGACAGGGTGAGCGGGCCGCTCTCGGGCGGCGGTGTGGGCGGCTCCGGCCAGAGCAGCGCGATCGTCTCGGCCGAGTCGCCGACGAAGTCGCGGCTCATGCCATAGAGCACCGGATCGACTCGGGCCTCGATCATCGCGCGGAGCAGCGCCGGCTTCACCGCCGGCAGATCGAGCGCGCCGGTCAGCGCCGCCATCGCCCAGCCGCGATCGGGATCGGGCGTCGCGCGCAGATAGTCGCCAATCAGGCGAAGCTTGGCATTGCGCGAGCGGGTGTAGATCAGCCGGTCGAGCAGGTCGGCAAAGGCGCGCATGCTCAACTAGATGGGTGCGAGCGGCGGATGGCGCTAGACCTCCGCCGTCCCAGCTCGATCGTTCGGCGACGCCAGCACCCAGTCGACCGCCGCGGCGGCGTGGAGCGCCGTCGTGTCGAACACCGGCACCGGGCTGTCCTCGGCGCCGATCAGCAGCATGATCTCGATGCAACCGAGGATGACCGCTTCGGCCCCCGCCGCCACCAGCCGTTCGATGATCGCGCGATAGGCGGCGCGCGATTCGGGGACGATCCTGCCGGCGACCAGTTCCGCGTAGATTACCCGGTGCACGGTGGCGCGATCCGCCGCGTCGGGGACGAGCACGCGAAGCCCGTGCCGCGTCGCCAGGCGGTCCTTGTAGAAGGGCTGCTCCATGGTGAAGGCGGTGCCGAGCAGCGCGACAGTGCCGAATCCGGCGGCCTTGATGCGCGCCGCAGTGGGGTCGGCGATGTGCAGCAGGGGAATGCCCACGGCGGCCTCCACCTGCGCCGCCAGCCGGTGCATCGTGTTGGTGCAGATCAGCAGCCCCTCGGCACCGCCTGCCTCCAGCCGCTGCGCTGCGTCCGCCAGCCGATCGCCCAGCGCGTCCCAGTCGCCGCGATGCTGCAGCGCCTCGATCTCGGAAAAGTCGAAGGACCAGAGCAGGCAGCGGGCGGAGGCGGTCGGCCCCCGCCGATCGCACGCCCTGGTTGAGGATGCGGTAATATTCCACCGAGCTTTCCCAGCTCATCCCGCCGATCAGTCCGATCATCCGCATGCCCGCAGCGTGCCACAAGCGAACCCCGACATCCACTGCCGGATCGCGGCCGAGCGGGGTTCGAAAAGCGCGCGCCATGCTCTAGGGCCGAGGCATGAAGCGTTTCCTCCTCTGCGTGCTCGCGCTGATCCTGCTGCTCGCCGGCGTGCTTGGCTTCGGCCTCTGGACGGCGATGCGCGATCCCGTCGTGCGCCGGCTGACCCTCCATATGCGCGACTGGCCCAGGGGCGCCGCACCGATGCGGGTGGTGCTGATCAGCGACCTGCACGTCGCCGGCCCCGAGACGCCGCCGTCGCGGCTCGCGCGAATCGTCAGGCAGGTCAATGCGCTGCGGCCGGACCTGATCCTGATCGCCGGCGATGTCGAACAGGATCGGCGGGTGACGACGCGGGTCTATGACGCGGAGGAGGCGACCGCGCCGCTCGCCGCCTTGCGCGCGCGCTACGGCGTGATCGCAGTGCTCGGCAACCACGATTATGCTCGGTTCGACAAGACCGACCTGCCGCCCTGGCTGAAGAGGCAGGGTATCACCGTGCTACGCAACGATGCGGTGCGCCGCGGCGCGCTGACCATCGCCGGTGCCGATGATCTCTACCATGGCAAATACCGGGAAAACCGCCTCGACCACGCCGCCCGCTCGCTGCCGGGGCCGACCGTGGTGCTGAGCCACACCCCCGACATCGCGCCCACGCTCCCCGATCGCTATCCGCTGGTGCTGGCCGGGCATACCCATTGCGGCCAGATCGCGCTGCCGCTGATCGGCCCGCTCACCGCCTCGTCCGAATATGGCCTGCGCTATGTATGCGGACTGATCCGCGAGCCCGGACGCGACGTGTTGGTGACCGCGGGAATCGGCACCAGCGTCCTGCCGCTGCGCATCGGCGCGGTACCCGATTTCTGGCTGCTGACCTTCGACGGGGCGGCGCGCTGACGATTCGCAAAGCTGCCGCAATTCGGCCCTAGCCTGCGGTATCGGGTGCGTGTTGCGCCCGTTCAGGGAGAGCCTTTCCGATGAAGCTTCTTGTCGCATGCGCGGTCGCCGCGGCCGTATCGAGCCCCGCCGCCATGGCCCAGCAGACCCCGCCGCCTTCTGCGGCGCCTGCGGCAGCCTCGGCCGCCAAGTTCAACCTCGACACCCCGATCGAGGCGCTGATCGCCGACGAGAAGGCCAAGGCGGTGCTCGATGCCGACATTCCGGGCCTGTCATCGCACCCAGCGCTCGATCAGTTCAAGGCGATGAGCCTCAAGGCGGTGCAGCCCTTCTCGAACGGCGCGCTGACCGATGAGATGCTCAAGAAGGTCGAAACCGACCTCGCCGCCCTCAAGTAAGCGGCAATCGGCCGGCGCGCCCCGGGGGACGCGCCGGCCGGTTCCGGCGTCAGCCCTTGCGGCTGGCCTCGAACAGGAACCAGGCGCGCTCCTCGGCCTGGTCGGTCCATTCGTCGACGATGCCGCTGGTGGCATTGTCCTTTGCCTCTTCGGCGGCTTCCTTCACCGCGCGGAAGCTCTCGACCAGCTTGAGATTGTCGTCGCGCAGTTCGGCGAGCATGTCGCCCGGCGCGACGAACTCGGCGTCATTGTCCGAGATGGTCTGGCGGCGCGCGATGTCGCCGATCGAGCGCAGCGTGGTGTTGCCGGTCTTGCGGACGCGCTCGGCGATCGCGTCGGTCACGCCCAGGATCTGCGCGGCCTGATCGTCCAGCATCAGGTGATAGTCGCGGAAATGCGGGCCCGAGACGTGCCAGTGAAAGTTCTTGGTCTTGAAATACAGCGTGAAGCAGTCCGCCAGCGCGCTGTTCAGGGCATCGGCAACGCTCTTGGTATCGTTGCGGTTGAGGTCGGTCGGCGTCGCGAGTGCGGGATTTTCGGCCATGGTGTCCTCCTGAAGGCGGTCGATTCGTTGCCCTAACGATCGGGATATAGGGTCCGGTTCCGTGAGGGAAACAACCATACCCTAGGATAAACCCGATCAGGCTGATCGATAGAGTCAATGGGGGGCGTAGGCGCTTCGGCCCCAACACACTTGACTTTCCCGGGCGATTCGCGCATCCGCTCCCCCCTGTCAGCGGTGTGCCCATGGCGCGCCGCTCTTTTCTTTTCGCACGAATCAAGGGTTCCGGGTCATGGCAAAGCCGACCACCGTAAAGATCAAGCTCGTCAGCACGGCGGATACGGGCTTCTTCTATGTCACCAAGAAGAATCCGCGCACCCAGACCGAGAAGCTCAGCTTCCGCAAGTACGATCCGGTCGTGCGCAAGCATGTCGATTTCAAGGAAGCGAAGATCAAGTAAGGTTGCCGGGCGCGCAGGCCGCGCCCGCGCTGTTTGATCGCATTGCGCCGGATCCTCGCGGGTCCGGCGCTTTCGCTGCATCGGCAGATTATTCTTCGATTTCGGCCATCAGCTTCTCGACCTGGTCGACGAATCGCGCCAGCGAGATCGGCTTGGCGACATAAGAGCGCGCGCCCGCCGCGCGGATCCGCTCCTCATCCTCATGGCTCGAATAGGCGGTCACCGCCATGATCGGGATTCGGCCGAGCACCGGATCAGCCTGCATCTGGCCGATCAGCTCGAAGCCGGTGACGTGCGGCAGCTGCACGTCCATGATCACCAGATGGGGCCGGAACCGGCGTGCCGTGGTCACGGCCTGGCGCCCGTCGCGGACCGGCTCGGCTTCATAGCCGTGCGCGCGCAACAGGTCGCAGAACAGCTTCAGGTTCAATTCGTTGTCCTCGACAACGAGTACTCTTTTTGGCACGCGCTACCTCTACTTGCGAGGCGGTGTTAGGCGATGGCGGGCGACGTGACAAATCCCGAAACGGTGGCGCTGCAGGCACTCGTCTGGATTCTAAGTGATTCCGGCCGAGCCGGCCGGCTGCTCGACCTGACCGGACTCGATCCGGACACGCTGCGCGCCCGCGCCGGCGACCCCGCGCTGCTCGCCGCCGCGATCGGCTTCCTCGAATCCTACGAGCCCGACCTGATCGCCTGCGCCGATGCGCTGGACCTCTCCCCCGCGGCGCTGGTCGACGCCCGCCGCCAGCTGGAATCTGCATGAAACCGCTGCTGATCACCGATTGCGACGAGGTCCTCCTCCACATGGTCCGGCATTTCGGCGAATGGCTGGGCGACACCCACGATATCGATTTCGCGCTCAACGGCAGCGCGTTCGAAGGCGCGATGCGCCGCCGCGGCGACGGCAGCATCTTGGAGGGGCCTGAGATGTGGGCGCTGCTCGACGGCTTCTTCCCCGGCGAGATGGCGCGCCAGACGCTGGTGCCGCACGCCCGCGAGGCGCTGGCCCGCATCGCCGAGGTGGCCGACATCGTCGTGCTGACCAACCTGCAGGACCATTGCCGCGATCACCGCATCACCCAGTTGGCGAATCACGGCATCGCCCATCGGGTGGAATGCAACCAGGGCGGCAAGGGCAACCCCGTGGCGCGGCTGGTGGCGGAGCATGGCGCATCGGTCGCGGTGTTCGTCGACGATCTCGCCACCCACCACGAATCGGTCGCCAAGCATGCGCCCGACGTGTTCCGCCTGCACATGGTCGCCGAGCCGAGCCTCTCGCCCAAGGTGCCCCCTGCCCCGCACGCCCATGCCCGGATCGACGACTGGCGCGACGCACAGGCCTGGATCCTGGAGCGCTTCGCCCAGGCCTGAGCGCCCCTTGACCCTGCCCGCGCCCGGTGGTTGGGTCCGCGCATGACCACTGCCATCGATCGCAAGCTCGCCGAGCTTGGCCTTGCCCTGCCCGAGGCCGCCGCTCCCGTCGCCGCCTATGTTCCGGTCGTCGAGGCCGGCGGGCTGCTCCATGTTTCCGGGCAGCTGCCGTTCAAGGACGGCGCGCTGATGACCGGCCGCCTCGGCGACGACCGCGACATCGCGTTCGGCACCGAAGCCGCGCAGCGCTGCGGCCTGATGCTCGTCGCCCAGATCAAGAAGGCGCTGGACGGCGACCTTAGCCGGGTGAAGCGCGTCGTGAAGCTGGGCGTTTTCGTGAACTCGACCGCCGATTTCACCGACCAGCCCAAGGTCGCCAATGGTGCCTCGGAGCTGATGCAGGCGCTGTTCGGCGAAGCCGGGCGCCATGCCCGCAGCGCCGTGGGCGTAGCCGTGCTGCCGCTGGGCGCGGCCGTGGAAGTCGACGCGATCTTCGAAATCGCCTGAACCATCCGGCACCTGCCCCGGTTCGGTGGCAGGTGCCTGTGACGCCCCAGCAACACTACGTTACAAAGCAGCGGGGGCTTCGCGAAGGCCGTTGCGTGCGCCCTGCTCCTTCCGGCAATGTTTTGTTGCAATTCGGAAGTCGCCGGGCCGCAGAGCCCAACAGGATGCGGTGCCGGTTGCAGCAGGCAGGGAACCTTCGATTCGCAATTGAAAGGGATTCCATGCGCTTCTTCTCGACCAGCCTCGGCGCGCTCCTGCTCGCCACGGCCGCCCCCGCGCTGGCACAACAGGCTACTACGGCGCCGGCGCCGGCCATCACGATCAACGGCAGCGCCACGCTGATCAGCGACTATAAGTTCCGCGGCGTATCGCAGACCGACGGCAATTTCGCGGTGCAGGGCGGCGCGACCGTCAGCCACGTGTCGGGCTTCTACGTCTCCTTCTGGGGGTCGTCGGTCGACAATTACGTGACCGCGCACGGCACCGCGCACCAGGAGATCGACCTGATCGCCGGCTACAAGCACGGCTTCAAGAATGGCGTCACGCTCGACGTCGGTGCGCTCTATTATGTCTATCCCGGCACCCGCCCCGGCGGCGACCATACGTCGTCGGATTTCATCGAGCCCTATGCCTCGCTATCCTATGCGCTGGGGCCGGTGACCGCAAAGGGCACGGTCAACTATGCGCCGAAGCAGAAGGCGCTCGAGCTCGACCAGGGTGCCAATCCCGCGACGCCGAAGCAGGACAATGTCTATATTGCCGGCGACATCTCCGCCGCGGTCCCGAAGACGCCGATCAGCCTCACCGCGCATATCGGCCACACCTTCGGGCCCGACTGGCTGGCGATCGGCAAGGAATATACCGATTGGAGCCTGGGCGCCGCCTATACCTACAAGGCGCTCACCTTCGGCGTGTCCTATGTCGATACCGACGCCACGCTGATCACCCCGAGCGGGCACGATGCCGCCAAGGGCAGCATCCTGGGCTCGGTGGGCGTCAGCTTCTGACCGCAAGGGCTTGCGGGGCCGCCCCCGATTGCACCTTCGCCCCGCACGCACAAAAAAAGCGCCGGCCCGCACTGTGGGAACCGGCGCTCTTTTTGCGCTGTGAGGCGCGCGTTACTGCGGCGTCTTGACGCTCGCGTCCTTGTTGTCGCCCTGGGGCGACTTGAGTATGTCCTGGGTCGTGGTGCCCTTGTCGACCACGGTGGTCGACGGGCTGCCGGCGTTGCTGCGCACGCCGGCATCGGCGCTGGCGGCCCCTGCCTGGTCGAGCGTCGCGGTCTCGGCCGGGCTGCGCGCCGCGGTGCCGCCGAACAGCGCCTCAAGCGCCTGGTCGGACGGGTTGGTATCCTGCGGGCGGGCCGCGCCCGGCTGCGGCGGACGCAGCGAGAAATCGGGCGGAATCACCAGCGGCGCCTGGCGGGCCACCGCGAACTCGTCCGGACGCGCCCGATCATACCCCTTCTTGCCGCACGCCGAGAGCGCGGCCACCAGGGCGACGCCGGTCGCGACGAGGATCAACTTACGCATTGAATTTCTTCTCCACAGGGGCAGGCGACTTGGGGTTCTTGTCGCGAACGAGCAGGGCACGGAGCAGCAGGATCACCACGCCGATGGTAATCGCGGCATCGGCCACGTTGAAGACCAAAAAGGGGCGCCACTCGCCGAAATGCAGATCGGCGAAATCGACGACATAGCCGAGGCGGCTGCGATCGAGGATGTTGCCGCACGCCCCGCCCAGCACCAGGCCGAGCGCGACGACATCGCCCGCCTTCTTCTCGCGCAGCATCCACACGCAGACGCCGATCGCGATGCACGCGGTCATCAGCACCAGCAGCCAACGCATCATCGGGCTGTTGGCCGAAAGCAGGCCCAGCGAAACGCCGATATTCTTGACGAAGCGCAGGTCGAAGAACGACGTGATCGTCATCGAATCATTCTGCACCACCAACCCCAGCGGGCCGGTGACGATGTACTTGGTCAGCTGGTCGAGCAGGAACACGCCCAGCGCGGCCGCAAAACCGAAAATCCGCACCGACTTCATTCCGACACCACCTTTTCGCAGCGGTCGCACAGCGCCCCGTCCTGCGTCACTTCGGGAAGATGGCGCCAGCACCGGCCGCATTTGTGGCGATCGGTGGGCGTGACCGTGACATCGGCCGCCTGGTCCACCTTCGCCACGATGAACAGCTCGGTGAGTTCCTCCGCCGGCATCGGCAGCGTCGGCACGGTCACCTCGGCCTCGAGGCTGGACCGGACCTTCTTCTCGCGGCGATAGGGCTCGATCGCCTCGGTGACGGTCTGGCGCAGCGCGCGGATCGCGATCCAGTCATGCTCGACCGAGGCGCCCTCCGGCAGCACCGGCCATTCGAGCTCGTGGACCGATCCGTCCTCGCTCGGATAGCGGCTCTGCCACACTTCCTCGGCGGTGAAGGCGAGGATCGGCGCGGCGTAGCGGACCAGCGCGTGGAACAGCACGTCCAGCACGGTGCGGTACGCACGGCGCTTGGGATCGCTTTCCGCGTCGCAGTAGAGGCAGTCCTTGCGGATATCGAAGAAGAAGGCCGAGAGGTCCTCGTTCATGAAGTCGCCGAGCGCGCGCGCATAGCGATTGAACTCGAACGCCTCCGCCGCCGCACGAAGCTCCGCATCCAGCGCCGCCAGCTTGTGGAGCACATAGCGCTCCAGCTCGGGCATCTCGGCCACCGCGACCTTCTCCGCCTCGCCGAAGCCGTCGAGCGCACCGAGCAGATAGCGGAAAGTGTTGCGGATCTTGCGATAGGCGTCGCCGGTGCCGGCCAGCACCTCCTTGCCGATGCGGACGTCGTCGAAATAGTCGGTCTGCGCGACCCAGAGGCGCAGGATGTCCGCGCCGCTCTCGCCGATGATCTTCAAGGGATCGACGACGTTGCCGAGCGACTTGGACATCTTCTTGCCCTGGCCGTCGAGCGCGAAGCCATGGGTGAGCACCGCATCATAGGGCGCCCGGCCGCGCGTCCCCGAGGATTCGAGCAGCGACGACTGGAACCAGCCGCGATGCTGGTCCGAGCCTTCGAGATAGAGATTGGCGCGGACACCCTCGCCGTAGCGCGCCTCGATCACGAAGCTGTGGGTCGAGCCGCTGTCGAACCACACGTCGAGAATGTCGGTTACGACCTCATAGTCCTCGGCCCGGTAGTCGGGGCCGAGCAGCGCCTGGTGGTCGGCCTGGAACCAGGCATCGGCCCCGCCGGCGCGGAAGGCATCGAGGATGCGGGCGTTGACCGCGGGATCGCGAAGATAGTCGCCGGTGGCGCGGTTGACGTAGAGCGCGATCGGTACGCCCCAGGCGCGCTGGCGGCTGATCACCCAGTCCGGGCGGCCCTCCACCATCGCGCGGATGCGATTGATCGAGCGCTCCGGCACCCAGCGGGTGTGCTCGATCGCATCGAGCGCGATGCCGCGGAGCGTGGGCGCGTTGCTGTCAGAAGCACCCGCGCCCGGTGCGGGCGTGGGCTTATCCATCGGGATGAACCACTGCGGCGTCGCGCGGAAGATGATCTTCGCCTTGCTCCGCCAGCTGTGCGGATAGCTGTGCTGGAAGTCGTCCGAGGCGGCGAGCAAAGCGCCAGCCGCGCGCAGGTCCGAGCAGATCGGGCCTTCGGCGCTGACGAACTTCTTGTTGATCACCGATCCCTGACCGCCGAGCCACAGCCAGTCGGCGCGGTACATGCCCGCGCCGTCGACCGCGAACACCGGATCGATGCCGTGCGCCTTGCACAGCAGGAAGTCGTCCTCGCCGTGATCCGGCGCCATATGGACGAGGCCGGTACCCGCATCGGTGGTGACGAAGTCGCCGGGCAGGAACGGCCGCGGCTTGGCGAAGAACCCGCCGAGACGGTGCATCGGATGGCGGGCGACGGCGCCGGCAAGGTCGGAACCCTTGAAAAGCTTGCCCTCGTACTCGCTTAGCGAAGCGCGCCAGCCCTCACGGACAGAGCTCTCGCCAGGACCGAAACCCGAACGTTTCCAAAATGTCTCAGCCAATTCGAGCGCAACAACGATGCGGCGACCGTCGTGCGACTTGTAGCTGAGGTACTCAATCTCCGGCCCATACGCCAAAGCCTGGTTCACCGGGATCGTCCACGGCGTGGTCGTCCAGATCACCGCATGCGCGCCGACCAGCTCGGGGGCGTTGGGTGCGTGCGTAATCTCGAACGCCACGTCGATCTGCGTCGACACGATGTCCTCATATTCGACCTCGGCCTCGGCCAGCGCGGTCTTCTCCACGGGCGACCACATCACCGGCTTGGCGCCGCGATAGAGCTGGCCGCTCTCGGCGAACTTGAGCAGCTCGGCCGCGATCCGCGCCTCGGCGTCGAACTTCATGGTGAGATAGGGATCGTCCCAGTCGCCCAGGATGCCGAGCCGCTCGAATTGGCCGCGCTGCACCGCCACCCATTTTTCGGCATAGGCGCGGCATTCGGCGCGGAAGGCGACGGGGTCGACTTCGTCCTTGTTGAGCTTCTTGGCGCGATAGGCTTCCTCGACCTTCCACTCGATCGGCAGACCGTGGCAATCCCAGCCGGGGACATAGGGCGCGTCCTTGCCCATCAGGCTCTGCGAGCGGACGACGATGTCCTTCAGGATCTTGTTGAGCGCATGGCCCATGTGAATGTCGCCATTGGCGTAGGGCGGGCCATCGTGCAGCAGGAAGCGCTCGCGGCCGGCGCGGGCCTCGCGCAGCTTGCTGTAGAGCTTAATGCGCGCCCAGCGCTCGAGGATGGCGGGCTCCTTGGCGGCAAGGCCGGCCTTCATCGGAAAATCGGTCTTCGGCAGGAAGACGGTGTCGCGCCAGTCGCGCTGGGTGTCGGTTGCGTCAGTCATGGGTCGCGCGGGATTAGCCGGTGTGGGAGGGGAAGTCATCCCTTCTCCGTTCGCGCGTCTTCGCAAGTGTATCCTCTCCCTGGCGGGGGAGGATACGGCTATTCTATTCGTGCGCCCCGTTGGGCTTCGGCGTCACCGCCTTGGCATGCGCGCCGGACTTGCAGGCGCGGATCGTCTCGGGCTCGGGCCGAGCGCCGCGCGCCTCGAACACCGCCATGTAGCCGCCCGCCGACGCCATCGGCCGCATCGAGACCTGCGCATAGCCCACCGCCGCGAACTCGCACTTGAGCAGCGCGGGCGGCGTGCCGTGATTCTCAGTAGCCCGATCGGCATCGACCACCACCACCTGCCCGCCCGGCGCCAGCGAGGGGCGCAGCCGCCACAGGAACTCGTAGGGCGATTCGATCTCATGGTACATGTGGACCATCAGCACGCGATCGAAGCTGTTCTCGGGCAGCCGCGGATCGGCGGGCAGGCCGAGGCGCACGCTGACATTGTCGAGCTTCTCGCGCACCACGCGCGTCGCCAGCGCGCTGATATAGTCGGGGACGATGTCCTCGGCGACCACGCGCCCCTTCGGCCCGACGCGCTGGCCGAGGCGGATCGTGTAATAGCCCTCGCCCGCGCCGATATCGGCCACGGTCATGCCCGGCTTGATGCCGGCCAGGTCCATCACCTTGCTCGCCTCGTTCAGCCGGTCGCGCTCTTCCTCGCTCGACCAGCGCGAGGAGACGATCGTCGCCACCGGCCGGTCCGCCGCCGGGAAGCCCGAATTGGCCGGATCATGGCGCTCGTTGCGCACCGCCCGCGGACTGCCGTCGCACGCCGCCAGCAGCAGCGTCACGCCGAGCAGCAGGGGCCGCGCGCGCAAGCTCAATCGACATCCTCCACCGCGACGGCCTCGCCCGTCACGCGCTGTGCTAGCGCGGCGGCCATGAAGCTGTCGAGATCGCCGTCGAGCACGTCGCTCGGCGCGGTGGAGGTGACGCCGGTGCGCAGATCCTTCACCAGCTGATAGGGCTGAAGCACGTAGGAGCGGATCTGGTGGCCCCAGCCGATATCGGTCTTGGTGGCGTTCTGCGCGTCGGCCACCGCCTCGCGCTCGGCCAGTTCGCGCTCGTAGAGGCGCGCGCGGAGCTGGTTGAACGCCTCGGCGCGGTTCTTGTGCTGCGAACGCTGGTTCTGGCACTGTACCACGATGCCGGTGGGCAAGTGGGTGATGCGCACCGCCGAATCGGTGGTGTTGATGTGCTGGCCGCCCGCGCCCGAGGCGCGATAGGTGTCGATGCGCAGCTCGCTCTCGTTGATCTCGATCTCGATATTGTCGTCGATCACCGGATAGACCCAGACGGATGCGAAGCTGGTCTGGCGGCGCGCATTCGAATCGAACGGGCTGATGCGGACCAGGCGGTGGACGCCGCTCTCGGTCTTGGCATAGCCGTATGCGTTCTCGCCCTTGAACAGCAGGGTCGCAGATTTGATGCCCGCCTGTTCGCCGGCGTGATAGTCGACCAGCTCGACCTTGTAGCCGTGGCGCTCGGCCCAGCGCGTGTACATGCGCTGGAGCATTTCGGCCCAGTCGTTCGATTCGGTGCCGCCCGCGCCGGCGTTGATCTCGACATAGGTGTCGTTGGCATCAGCCTCGCCCGAGAGCAGCGCCTTGACCTTGTCGGCGTCGGAACGCTCGGCGAGTGCACGCAGGCTCTCGGTGCCGTCGGCGGCCATTTCCTCGTCGCCCTCGGCCTCGGCCATCTCGATCAGCTCGACGGTGTCGTTCAGCTCGCTTTCGATCGCGCGGGTGGCGGTGATCGATTCGTCGAGGCGGCGACGCTCGCGCATCACGTCCTGCGCCTTCTTGGCGTCGTTCCACAGCGTCGGATCCTCGACGCGCGCGTTCAGCTCGTCGAGGCGGCGCAGCGCGCGGTCCCAGTCGAGCGAGCGGCGCAGCAGCGCGAGGGCCGCGTTGATCTTGTCGACATATGCCTGCGCTTCAGCGCGCATGTTCCAAACCTTCCGAAGTAACCGCCGGCCGCACCACGGACGATGCGGCGATCTCAAGCCATATAGGGTGCGTGCGACCCGCTAGTAGATTCCGCCCTGTTGTTGCAAGAAGTCGCTATCGCCCTGCCGGTCCGCCTTGCGCTGCGTGGGTGCCGTTGCCGCGGCGGCGGGCGTTTCCTCGCTGGCGGTGCGACGGGTGCGGCGCGGATCGGTTTCGGGGCGGAACGCCTCCCAGATCACCGGTGCCAGCGGATCGTCGGTCGGCCAGCCATATTGGACCGGGCGGCCGCTGCCGCGATCGATGCGGACCATGCGGATGCCTGGCGGCGCAGTGAACGGCAGCGGATCCAGCCCTGCATAGGCGGGCACCGCGAATTCCTTGAAGATCGGCGCGGCGATCGAGCCACCCTGGGCATAGCCGCCGAGGTTCGCCGGGCTGTCATAGCCGAGATACAGGCCGCCGATCATCTGCGGGGTACCGCCGACGAACCACACATCGGTCGGGCCGTTGGTGGTGCCGGTCTTGCCCATCATCGGGCGGCCGAGGTCGCGCAACACGGTCGCGGTGCCGCGCTGGACGACGCCCTCGGTGATGTGGACCATCTGGTACGCGACCATCGGATCGATCACCTGGCGGGCGCGGACGATCGGGCGCGGCATCGGCTTGCCGTCCCAGTCGCGGGCGTTGCAGCCCGAACAGGCGCGCCAGCCGGCCGGGAAGATCACCCGGCCGCGGCGATCCTGGACATAGTCGATCAGCGTCGGGTTGAGCGCGCGGCCATGATTCACCAGGATCGAATAGGCGTTGACCATCCGCAGCACCGTCGTCTCGCCCGCGCCCAGCGCGTAGGAGAGATAGGGCGGCAGCCGGTTCTTGGAGACGCCGAGCCGCTGGATCGTATCGACCACCTTGTCCATGCCGGTGGCATTGGCGATCTGCACCGTCATCAGGTTGCGCGACTGTTCGATGCCCCAGCGCAGCGTGCGCGGGCCGGCGCCGCGGGCATTGCCGAAGTTGCGGAAGCACTTGTTGCCCAGCCCCGCCCCTTGCCAGACGCAGAACGGGCCATCGACGACGATGGAGGCCGGGGTCATGCCGTTCTCGAGCGCGGCGGCATAGACGATCGGCTTGATCGTCGATCCCGGCTGGCGGGTCGCCTGGGTGGCGCGGTTGAACGCCTGGAGGCGCGAATCGAAGCCGCCCTGCATCGCCAGGACGCGGCCGGTCGCGGGATCCTCGACGACCATGCCGCCTGATACCTTGGGCACGCTGCGCAGGCCCCAGTTGCCGCCCTCGGGCGCCACGGCGAGAATGTCGCCGACCTTGATCGCGTCGAAGGCATGGCCGCCCTTGCCGCGGATCGGCATCTGCGCGGCGCTTTCAGGCAGCATGCCGGTATTGCCGTCGTCGAAGCCGAGCTGGACGCTGCGCAAATCGCGCGCGATCACCACGGCGGCGCGCCAATTGTCATAGTCGACGCCGACATTCTTCGAGGCGAAGGCCGAATACCAGCCGGCGCCTTCGAACTGGACCTTGCCGATCGGTCCCGACCAGCCGCGCCCGCGTTCGAAGCGCAGCAGGCCGTCGCGCAGCGCGCGCTGGGCATAGGCCTGGAGACGCGGATCGAGCGAGCTGCGCACCCACAGGCCGCCGTCATAGACGCTGTACGGCCCGTCCTCGCGCTTCTCGCCGAACTGGCGGGCGAGCTGGCGGCGGACCTCCTCGACGAAATAGCCCCCCACCCGCTCGAAGCGAGGCGTCTGGCGCGGCACCGTGCCGAGCGGCGAGGCCAGGGCTTCGGCATGCTGCGCCTGGCTGATGAAGCCGTTGCGCAGCATTTCGCCGAGCACCCAGTTGCGGCGATCGAGGGCGCGCCGGGTGTTACGGTCGGGGTCGTAATTGGCAGGGCCTTTTGGCAGGATCGCCAGATAGGCCATCTGGGCCAGGGTCAATTTGTCGAGCGGCTTGCCGAAATAAGCCTCGCTCGCCGCCGCCACCCCGCCCGCATTGCGCCCCAGCTCGATGGAATTGAGGTACAATTCCATGATCTGCTGCTTGGACAGCGTGTCCTCGATCCGCCAGGCGAGAATCGCTTCCTTCAGCTTGCGGGTATAGCTCGCCTCGTTGCCGACCGCGAGGTTCTTGGCGACCTGCTGGGTGATGGTGGAGGTGCCGCGCGGCGTCTTGCCGCGGATGATCCCCTCGCCCGCCGCGCGCACCAGACCGGGGAAATCGAGCCCGTGGTGCGAGAAGAAAGTGCGGTCCTCGGCCGCCATATAGGCGCGGACCAGCAGCGGCGGGAACTCGTTGTAGCTGAGCTGCACGCGCCGCATCTGGGCATAGGCATGGATCGGCGTGCCGTCGGCCGAGCGGACATAGCTCGGCAGCTGCGGCTCGTAGCTGCGCAGCTTGTCGATCGAGGGCAGGTCGCGCGCGACGAGCAGCCAGACGGCGAACACCAGCAGGCCGGCGAGCAGTGCCAGGATCGCGAGCGTGCGGAACCACCAGCGCCGCCGCAGCCGCGCCCAGCGGCCGGGCGTGCGTTCGATGGGCTGGGGAATTGGGGGAGTGTCGCCGTCGGCCATGCGGCGCGCGGTGTAGCACCTTTTCGGGCGGAAGAAAGGGAGCCGCGCCCGGCGCCTACTTTCAAACCAGCTTCCCGCGTCAGCGGGTGGCGAGGAAGATTTCGGTCGCCCGCCGCACCGCTGCGGCGAGCCGTGCGCGCGCCTCCGCCGAGCCGAGCGCCTGCGCATCCTCGGCATTGGAGACATAGCCGAGCTCGAACAGCACCGAGGGCATGTCGGGCGCCTTGAGCACCATCAGCGCCGCCATCCGCCGCGGCCGTGCATGCAGCCGCATTGCCGGGGCGACCTCGCGGGCGAGCAGGTCGGCATAGCGCGCGGAGACTGCCATGGTGCGGCGTTGTGCAAGATCGATCAGCAGCGACGCAATGTCGGCGCGCTCGCTTTCCAGGTCGACGCCGGCGAGCAGGTCCGCCCGATTCTCCCGCGCCGCCATCCGCGCCGCTTCCTTGTCCGACGCGACTTCGGACAGGGTATAGAGCGTGCCGCCCGCCGCCAGCGGATCGGCGGCACTGTCGCAGTGGAGCGACAGGAACAGCGCCGCGCCCAGCCGGCGACCGATATCGGCACGCTGCTGCAGCGGCACGAACGAATCATCGTCGCGCGTCATCGCCACCCGCACCCGCCCCGAGGCGAGCAGCGCGTCGCGGATCGCGCGGGCGGCTTCGAGCGTCAACGCTTTCTCGGTGATGCCGGCGACGCCCGGTGCACCGGGATCGCGCCCGCCATGGCCGGGATCGAGCACCACCAGCGGCAGCCCGGCCGCACCCTGCACGCGCGGCAGCGGCGCCCCCTTGACCGCCACCGGCTCGGGCATGGCGAGGCTGACGCTATAGTCCTCCCCGCGCCAGGCGAAGCGCGGGCCAGCACCGCCCACGTGGGGCACGACCAGTGTGCCCGCTTCCACCCGCACTTGCTCGACCAGCCCGATCCAGCCAGGCAAACCGGTCAGCCAGCCGGCGATCAGGAACAGCATCCAGGACACGCCGCCGCTATGCCGCGCCCGCCCGCGGCGGGTCCAGCCTCCAAATCGATACGGAGGACTTGGTTAACCGGATGCGAAGGACCATTTGCTAGGGTGAGGGATCGAAATCC
>JAPJRE010000006.1:0-8491 GCA_030824725.1 Sphingomonas sp. | reverse complement strand
CCGGCACTGCGCCGGATCAGGCACGCGACGCTTCTTTTGTCGCGACAGTTCAGGTTGACGTTCGCATGAGGCAATTTCCCCACCGTCCGCATCGCCAGGCCTTCGCGGCCGGCAGCGTGGCGATGGTGGAGCAAGGGGACCGCTGGTCCGCTCGTGCCCGTGCAGCAACAGCAGTTTTTGAAACCCGCGCCACCCGGATCGGCCTCGCCGATCGTCTGGGGCGCTTCTTGTATCGCGCGCTCGCGCCCCATTCCCTCGAGGAACTGTGCCGGCGCGCCCGGAGAATCATCAATGACCATGCGTATGCTGATCGACGCACGCCACCGGGAAGAAACCCGCGTGGCCGTCGTCAAAGGGAACCGAATCGAGGAGTTTGACTTCGAGTCCGCCGAGCGCAAGCAGCTCAAGGGCAATATCTATCTCGCGAAGGTAACCCGGGTCGAGCCGTCGCTGCAGGCGGCCTTCGTCGATTACGGCGGCAATCGCCACGGCTTCCTCGCCTTCTCGGAAATCCATCCCGACTATTACCAGATCCCCAAGGAAGATCGCGAAGCCCTGCTGCGCGAAGAGGCCGAGCATGCCGCGCAGGAAGCCGCGCTGCGCGAAGCCGATGGGGATGACGACGACGATCACCACGACCATGACCATGACGACCATGAAGACGGCGTCGAGATGGTCGAGCGCTCGCATGACGACGAGGAAGCCTCGGAAGGCGAGGACGCAGCCCAGGGCGGCCGTCGCCGTCGCGGTCGTGGCGGCAATGGCGACGAGGCGGAGGCACTGCGCCAGCGCCGCATGAACCTGCGTCGCCGCTACAAGATCCAGGACGTGATCCGCCGCCGCCAGGTGCTGCTGGTCCAGGTCGTCAAGGAAGAGCGCGGCAACAAGGGTGCGGCGCTGACCACCTATCTCAGCCTCGCCGGCCGCTATTGCGTGCTGATGCCGAACACCGCGCATGGCGGCGGCATCTCGCGCAAGATCAACTCGGCCGCCGATCGCAAGCGCCTCAAGGGCATCATGGCGGACCTCAAGCTGCCCGCCTCGATGGGCTGCATCGTCCGCACCGCCGGCCTCCAGCGCACCAAGACCGAGATCAAGCGCGACTTCGACTATCTCGCCCGGCTGTGGGACGAGATCCGCGAGAAGACGCTGACCTCCTCGGCCCCCGCGCTCGTCTATGGCGACAGCGACCTGATGAAGCGGGCGATTCGCGACATCTATAATCGCGACATCGACGAGGTGATCGTCGAGGGCGAGGAAGGCTATCGTCAGGCCAAGGACTTCATGAAGCTCCTGATGCCGAGCCATGCCCGCAAGGTCCGGCAATATGCCGATGCGGTGCCGCTGTTCCAGCGCGCCGGGGTCGAGGAGCAGCTGTCGGCGATGTACCACCCGGTGGTGCAGCTCAAGTCCGGCGGCTATCTCGTGATCAACCCGACCGAGGCACTGGTGTCGATCGACATCAACTCAGGGAGGTCGACGCGCGAGCACAATATCGAGCAGACCGCGACCGCGACCAACCTCGAAGCCGCCCAGGAAATCGCCCGCCAGCTCCGCCTGCGCGACATGGCGGGCCTGGTCGTGATCGACTTCATCGACATGGACCATTCGTCCAACGTCCGTAAGGTCGAGAAGGCGATGAAGGAGGCGCTGAAGAACGATCGCGCCCGCATCCAGGTGGGCCGCATCTCGCCCTTCGGCCTGATGGAAATGAGCCGCCAGCGCCTGCGCACCGGCGTGCTCGAAGCCTCCACCCGAACCTGCCCGCATTGCGAAGGCACCGGCCTGGTCCGCACCGCCTCGTCGGCCGGCCTGTCGGCGCTGCGCATGATCGAGGACGAGGCCGCCCGCGGCCGCGGCTCGCAGATCCTGCTGCGCGCCAGCCAGGAAGCGGCCTTCTACGTGCTCAACAAGAAGCGCGGCGAACTGGCCGAAATCGAGGATCGCTACGGCGTACTGGTCGAGGTCGAGGCGGACGGCGAGCTGGAAGGCGCGCGCATGACGGTGGAGGCCTCGGGCCCGCCGCCGGCCTATGCGCCCAAGATCGAGCCGCTGCTCGAGGAGCCGGAAGAGGATTTCGTCGAGGAGATCGAGGAAGAGGAAGAAGAGCTCGAAGCCGAGGCGGAAGCCGAAGCCGCCGAGCCGCGCGAGCGTGGCGAACGTCCGGAGCGTGGCGAGCGTGACGGCGAAGGCCGCGGCAAGCGCCGTCGCCGCCGTCGCGGTCGCGGCCGTCGTGGTCGCGAGGAAGGCGAAACCGGCCAGGACGAGCAGGTCGAGACCGACGGCGCGGATGGCGACGCCGAGGTCGACGACGCCGAGCCGGCCGAAGTCGAGGCAACCGCCGAGACCGAGGAAACCGCAGCCCAGCGCGAGGAAGGCGAGCGCAACCGCAAGCGTCGTCGTCGCGGCCGTCGCGGCGGCCGTCGTGGTGCTGGGGAAGAGGATGCCGAGCAGGCAGCCGAGGACGAGGGCGAGACGGCGGAAGCCGAAGCGCCCGTCGCCGAGCCCGAGCCCGAACCCGAGCCGGTCGCCGAAGCAGCTCCGGCAGCGGTAGAGGCCGAGGCGGAAGCCCCGGCCAAGCCCAAGCGCACCCGCCGCAAGAAGGCAGACGTCGAGGCGGAGGCCGCACCGGCCGCCGTCGAGGCACCCGCCGAGGAAGCGCCGGCCAAGCCGAAGCGCACTCGCCGCAAGAAGGCGGACGTCGAGGCGGAAGCCGCGCCGGCCGCCGTCGAGACGCCCGCCGAGGAAGCGCCTGCCAAGCCGAAGCGCACTCGCCGCAAGAAGGCGGACACGGTTGCCGAAGCGGCCCCGGAGGCACCCGCGGTCGAAGCCCCGATCCGGCAGGACGTGGCCCCGGCAGCCGAAGGACCGGCCGCTGAGGAAGCCACGGCCGAGGAAGGCCAGCCCCGCCGCGGCTGGTGGCAGCGGACCTTCGGCGCCTGAGCAAGTTCCCCGGCGCGACCAGCCCGGTCGCGCCGGGGTCTTTCAGTGTAGGTTCAGGGCGTTGTTGCCAGGGCAGCCCTTCAAACGAGTCCCCGGGAGTAGGATCATGGCGCGCATCCACCGACTGGCCACGCTGCTCGCGATGCTGTGCCTCGCGTCGTTCGCGTCGCGCCCCGCAATGGCGCAGTCGGTGCTCCGCGATGCCGAGACCGAAGCGCTGCTGGCCGACATGGCCAAGCCGCTGTTCACCGCCGCCGGGCTCAACCCCGCCAATGGCAAGGTGGTGCTGATCGGCGATCCCTCGATCAACGCCTTCGTGGCGGGCGGGCAAATCGTCTATGTCAATTCCGGCCTGATCGATGCGGCCGACACCGCGAACCAGGTCCAGGGCGTGGTCGCCCACGAGATCGGCCATATCGTCGGCGGACACGCGGTGTTCCAGCGCGACGGTGGCTATGGCAACATCTCGATCCTCAGCCTGTTGCTCGGCGCTGCGGCAATGGCGGCGGGCTCGGCCGAGGCCGGCACCGGCATCCTGATGGCCGGCCAGCGCGCCGCACTCGGCAAGTATCTCGCCTATAGCCGGGTGCAGGAATCCTCGGCCGACGCGGCCGGCGTGCGCTTCCTCAACACCGCGGGCATTTCGGGCAAGGGCATGCTCGGATTCTTCGACAAGCTGACGCAGGAAATGCACCGCTACGGCTATTACAGCACCAGCCCCGAAGTGGATCCGTTCGCGCAGACGCACCCTATGTCGCAGGATCGCGTACAGACGCTGAAGGCCGACCTCGAAGGCTCGCCCAACTGGACCAAGCCGCTCGACGCCGATCTCGAGCGCCGCTTCAAGCGCGTCCAGGCCAAGCTGCGCGGCTATACCAACGATCCGAAGAAGACGCTGCGCATCTATCCGCAAAGCGACCAGTCGGTGCCGGCGCATTATGCACGCGCCTACGCCTATCACCAGTCGGGCTATCCCGAACAGGCCGCCGCCGAGACTGCGGCGCTCGTGAAGCTGGCGCCGAACGACCCGTACATCCTCGAGCTGCAGGGCCAGATTCTGCTCGAATCGGGCCAGCCCCAGGCCGCGCTGGATCCGCTGCGCAAGGCGACCCAGCTCTCCGGCTATTCGCCGCTGATCGCCAGCACCTTCGGCCATGCGCTGGTCGCGACCGAGGACAAGGCGAATCTCAAGGAAGCCGAGCAGGTGTTGCGCGATTCGCTCGCCCGCGACCGCGACAACCCCTTCGCCTGGATCAACCTGGGCACCGTCTATGATCGCGAGGGCGACGAGCCGCGCACCGCGCTCGCGACCGCCGAGCGGGCCAATCTGATCGGCGATGCACGCACCGCGATGGTCAGCGCGCGGCGGGCAATGGCCGGGCTGCCGCAGGGCTCGCCCGAATGGGTGCGCGCGCAGGACATCGCGATGGTCTCCGAACAGGCGATGAAGGACGACAAGCGCAACAAGGGACGCGGCGGATAATAATGGAGCGTTCGAAGCTCTTCTTCGGCAGCGCCCTGCTGCTCGCCGCGGTGCTGGGTGGCCTCGTTGTGCTCGGGCTGCAGGCGCTGTTGCCGGGGATCGGCGGCGACAAGGCGCAGGTCGAGCGCATCGTCCGCGGCTATCTGCTCGAAAACCCATCGATCCTGCGCGACATGATGGAAAAGCTCCAGCAGCAGGAAAATGTCGAAGCGGCGAAGGCACAGGACAATGCGCAGGCTGCCGTGCCCGCCGCATTGCCGGCGCTGACCACGCCTTTCGCCAGCGCCTGGGCGGGCAATCCGAACGGCGACGTCACCGTCACCGTCTTCATGGACTATGCCTGTGGCTATTGCCGCGCGAGCCTGCCGGGCCTCGCCGAGCTGATCGCCAAGGATCCGAACGTGCGCGTCGTCTACCGCGAATATCCGGTGCTCGGCGAGGCGAGCGTCGTTGCCGCACGCTTTGCACTCGCCGCCGCGCAGCAGGGCAAGTTCCGCGCCTTCCACGATGCGCTGTTCGCCAGCGGGGGCCCCAGCAACGCAACGATCAGCGACGCGCTCGCCAAGGCGGGGCTCGATCCGGCTGCAACGCAGAAGCTGGCCAACAGCGATGCGGTCGCCAAGGAAATCGACGCCAACCACCGGCTCGGCGCCAAGCTGGCGATGAACGGCACGCCCGCCTGGGTGGTGGGCAAGCAGATCCTGTACGGCGCGCGCGACTATCAGGCGCTGGTGGATGCCGTCGCAATCGCCCGTAAGGCCAAATAACTAGGGCATCTTGCCCGCACCCCGGCGCCACCCTAGCTAACGGGTTCCTTCCGGCCGGGGCTCCATCACCCATGCAACCCATCCTGTCGCTACGCCAGGTCTCCAAGACCTACGCGTCGGGCCATACCGCGCTCGACCATGTCGATCTCGACATCCACCGCGGCGAGATCTTCGCCCTGCTCGGGCCCAACGGCGCGGGCAAGACCACGCTCATCTCGATCATCTGCGGCATCGTCACCCCCAGCACCGGCACCATTCTGGTCGACGGGAACGACGCGATCCGCCAACCGCGCGCGGCACGCTCCAAGATCGGCCTGGTGCCGCAGGAGATCGCGGTCGACATGTTCTCGCGCGTCGGCTCCGCCGCCCGCTATTCGCGCGGGCTGTTCGGCAAGGCGCCCGACAACGGCTATTGCGACCAGCTCCTCAAGGACCTGTCGCTGTGGGACAAGCGCGACGCCAAGATCATGGAGCTGTCCGGCGGCATGAAGCGCCGCGTGATGATCGCCAAGGCGCTCGCCCATGAGCCCGACATCCTGTTCCTCGACGAGCCCACCGCAGGCGTCGATGTCGAGCTGCGCCGCGACATGTGGAAGCTGATCGGCCGCCTGCGCGACCGCGGCACCACGATCATCCTGACCACCCACTATATCGAGGAGGCCGAGGAAATGGCCGACCGGGTGGGCGTAATCAACAGGGGCAAGCTGCTGCTGGTCGAGGAAAAGACCGCGCTGATGAAGAAGCTCGGCAAGCGCGAGCTGGACCTCAGCCTGGTCGAGCCGCTCGCCGCCATTCCCGCCGAACTCGGCGAATGGCAGCTGAGCCTCACCGACGACGGCCACCGGCTGCGCTACACCTTCGACGCGCAGGCCGAGCGCACCGGCATCCCGTCGCTACTGCGCAAGCTGCACGACCTGAACATCGCCTTCAAGGATCTCGACACGTCCAAGTCGAGCCTGGAGGACATCTTCGTCGACCTGGTGGGGGCGCAGGCATGAACGGCATCAACTTTCCCGGCATCTGGGCGATCTACAAGTTCGAGATGGCCCGCACGCTGCGCACGCTGTGGCAGTCGATCGCGACCCCGGTGATTACCACCTCGCTCTATTTCATCGTGTTCGGCGGCGCGATCGGCAGCCGGATCGATGCGATCCACGGCGTGAACTATGGCAGCTTCCTGGTGCCGGGCCTGATCATGCTGTCGTTGCTGATGCAGAGCATCGCCAACGCCTCGATCGGCATCTACTTCCCCAAATTCACCGGCACGGTGTTCGAGCTGCTCTCCGCACCGATCTCGGCGATCGAGCTGGTGGTGGGGTTCGTCGGCGCCGCGGCCACCAAGTCGGTGGTGATCGGGCTGATCATCCTCGCCACCTCGGCGCTGTTCGTGCCGCTGCGGGTGGACCATCCGGCGGCGATGCTGGCGTTCCTGGTGCTGACGGCGGTGACGTTCAGCATGTTCGGCTTCATCATCGGCATCTGGGCGAAGAGCTTCGAGCAGCTCAACATCGTGCCCTCGCTGCTGGTGACGCCGCTGACCTTCCTCGGCGGCGCCTTCTACTCGATCGACATGCTGCCCGAGCCCTGGCACACGGTGAGCCTGTTCAACCCAGTCGTGTATCTGGTGAGCGGCTTCCGCTGGAGCTTCTTCGGGCACGGGGATGTCGACATCACCTGGAGCCTGGGGTTCACCGGCATCTTCCTGCTGCTGTGCCTGGGGCTGATCGTGTGGATCTTCCGCACGGGCTATAGGCTGAAGAACTGAAAGTCCTGCTTCCAGGGCGCGCCGCCGACATCATCCGGCGGCGCCGCCATCTACGTAGCAGCACAATAGATTTTCGCAGCATTTTCGTAACTACAATTCGAAAGGTTCATCGAACCGGCCCGTTTAAGCAAGTATTACGTGCCTTTTACGGATGTTCCTGAGCTGACCCGACCACCTGACCAAGATATTCCTCGGCATCGAATCGCACCAGAAACAACGTGTGAGGATCGCCCGATGCATTGGTTTGAGTCCAACGCGCCCATCCGCCAGAAGACGTTGATCGCGTTTGGGTCTTTGGCATTCATCGGGCTCTTGACTGCGATCGTCGCCGCCGTGCTACCTGCACTTTGGGGTATCGGCGTTGCCTTCGCCGGATCGGGCAGCGCGATGCTGCTGGGCTTGCGCTACCGCCGGGCCATCTGCGATCCCTACGTCACGACCGTGGTGCGGATGGAAGCGCTGGCGGCAGGCGACCTGCAAAGCGAGATCCGCTTCACCGACTATACGGACTGCGTGGGTCGCATGACCAAGGCGATGTTCACCTTCCGCGACGCGGCGATCGTCCAGCAGAAGATGGCGGAAACGCAGGCCGAGGTCGTCCGGGTCGTGGGCGAACATCTCGCAGCGCTCGCCCAAGGGGACCTGACACGCCCGATCGAGGAGCGGTTCCCAACCGATTATGAAACGTTGCGCGAAAATTATAACGGCACGCTGGATGCGCTGGGGGCGCTGGTCGGCGCAGTCTCGCGAAGCACCGAATCAATCCGCACCGGCTCGGTCCAGATCGCCTCCGCGTCCGAAGCGCTGGCGCAGCGAACCCAGAGCACCGCCGCCAATCTGGAGGAAACCTCTGCGGCCGCAGCTCAGATGGATCAGCGGCTGCGGGTGAGCGCAGCCGCTGCGGTGGACACCGCCCAGAGCGCGAGCGGGGCGATCACCACCGTATCGACCGGCCGAACCATGGCCGAAGAGGCGGTCAACGCGATGACGCGGGTCAGCGAAGACGCCAAGGGCATCGACAGCGTGATCGAAGGGCTCGACAAGATCGCCTTCCAGACGCGGGTGCTGGCGATGAACGCGGCGGTGGAGGCGGGCCGCGCAGGCGAGGCCGGTCGCGGCTTCGCGGTGGTGGCCGACCTGGTTTCGGCGCTGGCGATGCGTGCCGAAGAGGAAGCGAAGCGCGCCAAGGAGCAACTCACCGTCACCCAGACCGGCATCCACTCCGCCGTGGACGTGGTCCGGCGCGTCGACGGCGCGCTGATCGACATTTCGGGCAATGTGCAGACCGTCCATGAACTGGTCGAGCGCATGGCCGCCGACAATCAGGCGCAATCCTCGGCGATCACCGAAATCACCGGCGCGATCGCGTCGATGAACCATGGCACCCAGCAGAATGCCGCCATGGTGGAAGAAGCCTCGGCAGCCGCGCGCAACCTCAGCGCGGAAGTCTCGATCCTCGCCGAAAACGCGGCGAAGTTCACCGTGGCAGGCGGGTCCTCGCCGCACCGCCCTGCCCTGCGGACGCCCCGTCGC
>JAPJRE010000250.1 GCA_030824725.1 Sphingomonas sp. | reverse complement strand
ACGAAGCGAAAGGGAGAAATTCCAGAAGTCGACGAAAATGCGGATCCGCGCTGGCGCGATCACTGGCGGCGCTGAAGCCATGATACCCCCCAAATAGATACGGGGACACCTGACGGCGTCCCCGGGGTCTATATGCTCGGTTCACCAGAGCCGATCAAGCGGCGAGGATTCACGAGGGGTCTGTATGGCCTCGGCATATATACACGAACGCTTTAAAGTCAACTAACGGTTGAATCGGTCTACCGAACTGAGCATCAGCGCACGCCTTGCGGAAGGCGTACGCTGAGAACGCGCTCATTTTTTGGGAGGCTTTTTTCCGCCGCTGCCCCCCGTTGGGGGCGGACCAAGCTCACCGGTCGGAGGTTGGTAGCCGCCAGAAATTTTCCCGGGAACATGGAAGCCCGTTGATGATGGCCGATGGCCATTCTGAGGCCCGCGCCCAGGAGCACCAGAGATTTTCTTGGTCATGACACCTTCCTCACCTAAATATTTCAATCCAACTGATATCGCCTCCACAAACAAGAAGCGATCGGGGAGGATCCAAACGGATCCAGGCCCCGCATTCGTTCAAATCCCAAACATCTTCGAGCAATATGTCCCGCTCCTCCTTGCTGGATGAAGCGAAAGACGCACTGCCATAAATTCCTGCGTACTTCGTGCCGTCCCGAAGCTTCAGAATGACATATTTTGGACCGCCAGTCCGCGACAAAGCGTAATCCCACGCGGCAGGAATATGGTGCGGTAAAGTCAGCTTCAATTTGTGGGCGAGAGCATATGTCCATTCTCGCTGATCGATGAACATGGCAGCAAGACCGATCAGGCAGGGCACGATAAAAAAATATAGTAGCGACCAGAGCCAATAAGGCAGTTCCACAGAACCATTCACGCGAAATACGGGTCAGAACGCCGCATAATAAGCAGATGAGGCGAAAGCATATCCCATGAGGCCTTCCTTGAAAGTTGGCCTTGCTCCGTCTTTGAACCGCAACCTGATCGAGACAATCAAGAACCCCGGCGCCAGCAAACTGAAAGCGTTGGAAATCTCAGAAGCCGTTGGCAAGTCAGCCATGAACGGAAGCCCTTTCTCACACCCTCAACAAACCATCATTCAGTGGCTGAAACCACCGAAATTATCCGCACCACCAATGTTCGCCCCTCAATCCCCCGCAAACCCAAACGCCGTAACCCCGCGCTCGCGCTCACTCCCTGCCGCAGCCCGCCCCGCCGGAGCCGCCGAGCGCTGGGGACACGCCACGCGCGTACACGCCCGACACCCCAGCCCGATCGGCGCGGCGCGGCCGGCCAGGTCCACCCCGCGCGCCGCCGCCAGCGTCCCCGCCTCCGCCGCGGGCAGGCCCAGCGCAATCACGAAGCGCGGGCGCACGCCTCCGGGCGCGCCGTCATGCGGATGCACGCAGCGCGCGATGGTGAAGGCGCGCGCGCCGTCCTCCAGCTCGACGAGCTGCACCGCCGTCTCGTCGGTCCGCGCGAAGGCGTCATAGGCGTTCCACAAGGGGCACGGCACCGCCGCCTCCACCAGCGCCGATCCGCTGGCGCCGGCATAGCGTTTCGAGACCTGCCCCGCGCGATCGAACCGCATCAGGAAGAAGCTCAGCCCCCGCGCGCCCACCCGCTGCAGCGTCGTCAGCCGGTGGGCGACCTGCGCGGCGCTCGCGCCGAAGCGCCGCTGGAGCAGCTCCAGGTCATAGCCGCTGGCCTCGCACGCGCGCAGGAAGCGGGCATAGGGCATCGTCACCGCGGCGGCGAAATAGGCGGTGAGGTGGCGGCGGAACAGTCGCGCGGCCACCCGGTCGAGTTCGGCGCCGCGAACCAGCGCCTCGATCTCGTCGCGCGCCTCCACGGCCAGCTGCTCGGCCAGCGCAAAGGCGCGCGCGCTGGGATCGAGCGCCTCGGACAGCTGCAGCTGCCGCGCATGGAGGTCGAGCCGCTTGAGCGTATCGACCATCACCTCGGCGGGCAGGATGCGCACCGCCAGCTGGTGTTTCACCCGCAGCCGCTCGGCCATCGCGCCATAGGGATCGCCGGCCATGCGCAGCTCGTCGGCCAGCGCCTCGCCGGCGGCGTCGAGATCGGCGAAATGGTTGCGCCAGCGCTCGATCGCGCGGCGCACCTGGGGGCCGGGATCCTGCGCGGCGCCGGGGGCGGGCATGGCGCTGCCGCCGCCCATCCGGTCATAGGCGCGGGCAAAGGCCTCGGCGCCGTCGGGCGCGCCGGCCAGCCACTCCTCGAGCTGGTGGCGATCGATGGCGAGATCGGCGAACAGCGGGTCGGCCAGCCGCCGCCGCAGCGCCTCGGCCCCGCCGCCGGGCTCGGCCGCGGCGAGGCGGCGGGGATCGAAGTCATAGGTCTCGGCCAGCTTGAGCATCAGCGCGGCGGAGATCGGCCGCTGGTTGCGCTCGACCAGGTTGAGATAGCTGGGCGAAATCTCCAGCGCCTCCGCCATCGCCGCCTGGGTGACGCCGAGCTGGAAGCGCAGCCGCCGGATGGCGTGCCCGGCGAAGAGTTTGCGTTCGGCCATGTTCGTCGCGCTCCTTCCAAGATCCTCCCCCAGCGTCGCTGGGGGAGGGGGACCGTTCGCGCAGCGAATGGTGGAGGGGCCGCGCCGAAGGCGCGGTGGTCCCGGCCTATCTTCTGCCCGCACCGCCGCTAGCGCGGCGGCCCCTCCACCACGCCGCTGACGCGGCGCGGTCCCCCTCCCCGTACCGGGGAGGAATTTGCCGGCTGTCCTACACTATAAGTTCTTGATACGTTCTCAGCAGACAACAACAAATTGGCTGTAAATACTTTACACCACAACAAGGAGGTCCCGCAACCCGCCACACACCCACACCCTGCATGAACCCGAAGTTGAATTCCCCACCTGCGCAAACTTTGCCAACTTATGCACACAAGGTTCAGCCAGTCAGTCAAGGAATTCACAATGCCCCAGTCGCTTGGTTTCGAGGATCTCGTCCCCGCCCCCGCCGGGCGATTCGACGGCATCCAGCGCCCCTACACCGCCGCCGATGTCGCCAAGCTGCGCGGCTCGCTGCCGGTGGAGCATACGCTGGCCCGCCGCGGCGCGCTCAAGCTGTGGGAGCTGCTGCGCACCGAGGACTATGTCCATGCCCTCGGCGCACTCTCGGGCAACCAGGCGATGCAGATGGTCCGCGCCGGATTGAAGGCGATCTATCTGTCGGGCTGGCAGGTCGCGGCGGATGCCAACACCGCCGGGCAGATGTACCCCGATCAGTCGCTCTACCCGGCCAATGCCGGGCCCGAGCTGGCGCGGCGGATCAACGCGACGCTCCAGCGCGCCGACCAGATCGAGCACATGGAAGGCGGCGCGACGCGCGACTGGTTCGCGCCGATCGTCGCCGATGCCGAAGCCGGGTTCGGCGGGCCGCTCAACTGCTTCGAGATCATGAAGGCGTATATCGCCGCCGGGGCCGCCGGGGTCCATTACGAGGACCAGCTCGCCAGCGAGAAGAAGTGCGGCCATCTCGGCGGCAAGGTGCTGATCCCCACCCAGGCGCATATCCGCAACCTCGATGCGGCGCGGCTGGCGGCGGATGTGTGCGGCGTGCCGACGGTGATCTGCGCCCGCACCGATGCGGAATCGGCCAGGCTGATCACCTCGGATGTTGACGCGCGCGACCATGCGTTCCTCACCGGCGAGCGGACCCCCGAGGGGTTCTTCCGGCTGAAGGAGGGGACCGGCGTCGACCACTGCATCCAGCGCGGGCTGGCGTTCGCCCCGCATGCCGACCTGCTGTGGTGGGAAACCTCGAAGCCCAATCTCGACGACGCCCGCCGCTTCGCCGAGGCGATCAAGAAGCAGCATCCGAACAAGATGCTGGCCTATAATTGCTCGCCCAGCTTCAACTGGGAGAAGAACCTGGACAAGGACGACATCGCCCGCTTCCAGCGCGAGATCGGCGCGATGGGGTACAAGTTCCAGTTCGTCACCCTCGCCGGCTTCCACAGCCTGAATTACGGCATGTACGAGCTGGCGCGCGGCTATCGGGACCGGGGCATGGCCGCCTATTCGGAGCTGCAGCAGGCCGAGTTCGCGGCGGAGGCCGAGGGCTATACCGCGACGCGCCACCAGCGCGAGGTCGGCACCGGCTATTTCGACGCCGTCGCCCAGACCGTGGCGGGGGGCGCCAGCTCCACCACCGCGCTCGCCGAGAGCACCGAAGCCGCCCAGTTCACCAGCGAAGCCGCGTAAGAGGAGCGTAGTACCATGACCAACGAACCGCAGCGCAGCCGCGCCGTCTTTTCCACCGAGGATTTCCGCCTGCTCCGCGAGGCCGTCGGGGCCCATCTGCAGGCGGTGAAGGACAAGCCGGAATCGGTGAAGTTCTCCAACCTCTACCACCGTTTGGGCCGTGTGGCCTGACGCCTTTCCTGGGGAGGAAAGGATGCCCGCCGGGTCGCGTACCCGGCGGGCATTTCCCGTGTCAGATCGCCTTGCTGTGCAGCCAGGCCGCGAAGGCGTCTTCTTCCAACTGGCCGGCGGCGAGGGCGAGCATGGTCTGGATGGCATCTATCTTGTCGAACGCGATCTCGATGCGGTTCAGCTTCAGGAACAGGCGGGTCATCACCCAGGCGGTCCGCTTGTTGCCATCGGCAAAAGGATGATTGCGTGCGACGCCGAAGCCGTAGGCAGCCGCCAGGGCAAACGGATCTCGCTCCCCATAGGCTGCCTTGTTCAACGGCCGCGCCATCGCCGATTCGAGCAGCCCGGCATCCTTCACGCCCGAAAGGCCGCCATGCTCCGCCAACTGCCGCTCGTGCACGGCAAGGGCGATGTCCGCAGTCAGGAAGCGGAACTGCGCCTCGCTCACCGGGCGAGGACCGCGAGAATATCGCGATCCTCACGCATGATCTCTTCCGCCGACTGCATCGCCTCGGCGAAGTCCACGTCCGCGGCGCGGAGCGTCACGCTGCCCTGCCCCTCCGTCAGGAACAGCTCATCGCCCAACTCGACCCGCAGCCGAGCGAGGATTTCCTTGGGCAGGATGACACCGGCGGAGTTGCCGATCTTGATGATCTTGAGCGGCTTGGTCATACAGCCGTTATAACATCAGTTCGCACCACCTTCAACGCCGCGCAGCTGCGCCAGGCGTGCGGCATGCTCATCCTTGCCGAAGGGGAAGCGGCGGTAGAAGAACGCAGCGATGGCGCCGAGCGCCACGTAAACGGCGCAGAAGATCAGCGTGAACCGGTCGATCACGCCCTCCGGCACCGTCCCCGGCTTGGCGCCGTCGGGGAAGCCGGAGACGGTGAGGATCAGCCCGGTGACGAAGATGCCGAGCCCGCTCGAGCATTTCTGGACGAAGAAAAAGCCGGCGAAGAACACCCCTTCCGAACGCCGGCCGGTCTCGACTTCGCTATGCTCGACCACGTCGGCCAGCATCGAGGCACCGAGCATGGTGGAGGATACCGCGAAGGTAGCGTTGACGGTGAAGATGGCGAACAGCACCGGCAGCAGCAGCGGGTCGCCCGGCGCCGGGAACAGCCCGAGCAGGCGCAGGACATAGGGGGAGACGAGCAGCAGCACCGCACCCACCATCGCCATCGTCGCCGCCTGGGGCTTGCCCATCCGCCGGGCAAGCCTGGGGGCGATCAGGAAGGCGAGCACTACGCCCAGGAACAGTGTCGCACCCAGCAGCTGGAAGGCGAGGTTCCCGAAGCGCCAGACATGGGCGTAGAGATAGTTGGACATCGAGAAGCTGATGCCCTGCGCGACGAAATAGCTGAGCGCCGCGGTCATCAGCACGAGGAAGGCCGGGTTGCGCAGCGTGGCGAACAGCTCGGCGATGCTCTGGCGGAGCGGCTGGGGCGCGATCTCCACCGGTGGCAGGTTCTTGATCTCGCGGTGGGTGCCCAGCGCCGAGCCGAGGATCGCCACCACCATCAGCGCCGCCCCGCCGATGGCGAAGCCGGGATAGCCGGCGCGGTCGAACTGGCCATGCGGCTGGCCGGTCCGCTCGGCGAGGAACCAGCCATAGGAAAGCATCAGCATCGCCATGCCGCCACCCCAGCCGAACAGGAAGCGATAGGCCATGATCCGCGTCCGCTCCTCATAGTCGGAGGAGAGCTCCGGGCTCAGCGCCTGGGAGGGCACCTCGAAGGCGGAGACGGCGGTGCGCACCACCACCGCGGTGACGAACAGCCAGCCGAGCAGCGCGCCCTGGCTC